>CAZRIL010000078.1:0-26058 GCA_964600115.1 uncultured Chthoniobacter sp.
GGAGGGTATTTTTTGAAGATTGGAAAGGACGACCAGGCCCTGGTGATGGGCGTTCTTCATCGCGGACCCGGAATGTTCGAGCTGCGGGTGCCGTATAAAGCGGCCGATGGCCAGGTCGCCATGCAGACGTTTGCATCGAGCGAAATCTACATCGGGCCAGGGCCGGTAAAAACCGACAGCTTCTATGTCTATTCCCTGACCTATGATGGCAAGGGAACGTTTCGGGTGTGGATTGACGGGCAGAAGGCGTTCGAGGGGAAATTGCCCGAGGGGAGCACCTTTCAGGGAGCATCCGAGCTTTCCGTCGGGGATGTCGCGAGCTGGAAGAATGCGTTTACCGGCAGCGAGGTCGCGGCGGTAAGGGTGTCCCGCGAGGCAAGGAACTTCCCCCCGGCCGCACAAACGGGTGAGACTTTCAACCGCGAAGCCAAACGGGGTTGGACTTTCGACGCCGGCACAAGCGCCACTCCGATCGAGCCCGGAACGATCCGGCTTACGAAGGCGGAGTCCAAGGATCCCTCTCGCGGATTTGGCTGGCTGCAGTCGCCCAAGGACGACTTTGACTCGTGGAATGCTGCCGGTCGATTTGCCGCAACTCCCGAGTTGTCTGTGCCCAAGAACGAAAACAAGATCCTCGACGCGCTGCAACGCGACGGAGTCATCCTCCCGTCCGGTGAACTCTTTTGGGCCGGGGTGCCGGATGGCACGTATTGGGTGAGCGTCGATATCGGCAACAATCGCGGGGCGGGTGACGTGGCGGTGATCTCCTCGAATGGCATCACGCTTGGCGAAAAACTTTGGACCAACGCGAACAAGCAGAACAATCGGTTCTGGGGCCGCGCCGCGCGAGGGCTCGTCAAAGTCGAAGGTGGAAAAGGCGTGATCATTGCCGCCAGAGCCAAGAGCGACAACGGCGATGTGCCGATAAGAAGCATCGAGATTCTCCCGTATGCACCTCTGCCGGTGGTATGGAAACAGGGCAAGCTCCTCTGGCAGGGCACCGGGACCGAACCGGCGGAATTGTCCGAGATTTCACGGGCCCTCGCAGCCGGCGATTTTGAACAGGCCGTCGTCGCGGCCCGCAAGATTCCGGACCTCTTCGTCCGCGCCTGTGTTCTGGCCATTATTTCCGGCCAGCCACATCTCCCGCTGGACAGCGACCTTGCCGTCACGGCGGAAATCCGCCAGATCCTCCTGCAGACAATCCGTGAGAATCCGGATAACACGGCTGCTCGCTGGCTGTTCGACTCCACGGAACGCTTCCGCCACCAAATGGTCGCGTATCTCAAGGACGGCGACGAGGTGGCTTTTGGAAGCCGGTTTGCCCTTTGGCTGGCAACCGCGAATCAGGGGCTTCAACTCAAACCCGAAGATCCACAATATTGGCAGGGCCAGTTCGTGGCGGGTGCGGGCATCTGGCAATCCGCCACCCAGGCGAGTTCCTTTCCTTCCAGCGGAGTCACCGATACCTACCAGTATCCCGAACGGATGCAGAGCTTCGATGCTCCGGGTGGGATCTTCCGAAAGGTGATCGAGGCCTACCCGGATTTCCGGATCGCCCGGATCATGCTGGGCGAAAAACTACCGGTGGCCGGCGATTGGAAACCGCCTCAAGGCGCCCCTGCATGGGCCGTTCTCCAATATCAGCTCCTTCAACGTGTGACGGAAGTCATCCACTACTGGGTGAACGAACGAATGGACAGCAAAGGCCTTCTCGGCGGCGGTCTGGGCGACGATGTCGAGGCGCTTCGCTGGTGGGGTCCGGCCATCGTGCTGGGAGATGACAAGGTCACGGTCGGAGGCTGGCGCAGGATGGCCGAGACTGCTTGGAACTCGACGGGGGGAAAGGGCTACAGCACGTCCATGGACGACGTCGAGCATTCTTCCGAACCGACTTCGGATCCGCTGCCGATGTTGGCCCTGATGAACTATGAATCGAATCTCATGTCGGAAACAATCGAGCGTCTCACCAAGACCCTCCCCGCATTTCGCGATGTTTGGACTGTGGTCACACCCGACGGCTATCGGATGTTCCGCGGCCATCACCTGTGCATCGACAAAATCCAGCGGGAGGGAGACGTGCCCTACAACCTTCGCGCCATCAAGCCGCTCGTGTGGGGAGCCTGGGCGCTCGACGGAAAAAAGCCGGAATTGAACGAATTGCTTATTGCCTACGCCAAAAGCTGGCGGGACGCCACGATGGCGGAATTTGACGGAAAGCCCAAAGGGATCATCCCCATGATGATCATGCTGGACCGCAAGCACTCCCGCATCCCCGATGCCAAGGATTGGGTTGCGCCAGGCTATTCGGTGTATGCCTATCCGGGAGCATGTGCCGGCAAGGTCTATGAGTTGTTTCTCGCCGCGTATGAAATGACGGGAGACAAGTCGTTCCTGGAACCGATCGAATTCTACCTGACCGCCCTGCGGAAGGTGAAGGACGATGACAAGGATCCGGCGAAATACCCGGTCGCCTCATTCGATTGGGCTCTTCGAACGGGGATCGGCCAATTCGTTCAGGCCGGAGCCTCCTGCCGGGCTCTCACCGGAGACAAATCCTTCGACGATGTGCTGCTGCGGTTCGGCCCGCCTCACACCTCCTTCGAGATCCTGGCAGCGAAGGCGCAAAGTCCCGAACAATTTCAAAAAGCCATGGAGCCGATCGTCGAGCAGTTGAAGGCGGATCTGGCGGAAATGAACACGAATCCGGAACTCCGGACCACCATGGTGCAATCGACCGATCGCATTTATGTCCGTGGAACGCCGATCCTTCTTGCCACCGCAACCGGCATCGCCGCGCCGGCTGGCTCATTACGCGGCATGGAGACCGTCTGGCCGACCTACCAGATCACCTGGCAGGGAACGGATGGCCAGCTGGCGGCCATGGTCGTGGATGCGGGGACCACCAAACTCGGATCGCTCCTTTACAACTTCGCCGACAAAAATCTGGCCCTGCATCCCAGACTCTGGAAATTGGAACCCGGATCCTACCAGATGACGATTTCCCAGACCGACGAAAGCGGATTCCGCAAGGTGAAAGAGCTGGAAAAACGCCTGGTGAAGATTGAGCGGCGAGGACAGGAGATCGCGTTTGAATTGCCGCCAAAGATTCCTGCAAAATTGGAATTGGTGAAGCAATAGATACGTGGCCATGGACCAGTCATCGGGATGACCAGACGCGCCTTCCTCAAAGTTTGTGCGGCAGCCGGCGTCGCCGCCCCATACGGATTTTCCACGCGCCTGCTCGCTAATTCAGTTCCTTTCCGGGCGATCACATTGGGTTCTTTGCCGCTCCTGTTTGTCGATGATGGAGGAATCGAACGGAACACCGGCGCTCAGCGCACCTTCCACGCGGCCCGAACCCGCTCGAAACCCGTGCTTGTTGCGGATCGGCCCTGGGAAAAGGGCCGGGTCTATCTCTACGGCACTGTGCTTTACGACCAGGCATCCCGGAGATTCCGCATGTGGTATGGCATTCCCAAACCCAGCGATGTCCTTTATGCGACTTCCAAAGACGGGCTGCATTGGGAGAAGCCGTCGATCGGTATTTTCAATTTCGAAGGTTCCAGTGAAAACAATATCGTCCTCAGGGGTCCTCACAGCCCTTCGCTCGTGATGGATCCCCAGGCTGCCGACCCCACGCGAAAATACAAACTCATCGGCAGCAACAAAGACGGCGGCTACCTGGCGAATTACTCGCCGGACGGGATTTCCTGGACTTCCGATCCCCGCAATCCGGTGATGAAGGGCGATGACACCCTGACTCTCACACAGAATCCCTCAAGCGGGGAATTCCTGCTCTACCATAAACGGCAGGTTCCCATTCGCGGCGCGATCCGGCGCACCATCTGGCTTTCCCGCAGCCGGGATTTCCAAATATGGAGCGCTCCAGAATTGGTGCTGTCCCCAGACAAGAAGGATGATCATTGGGCTGGCCCGGGACAACGGACCGATATCTATGACATGTCGGTATTTCCCCACGCCGGAGGGTTTGTCGGGCTTCCCATGATGTTCCGTGTGATGCAGATCCGTCCAAAGTCCTCGCTCAGCCCGAACCAGGCGGGCGATGATGGACCAATCACAGCGCAGCTCGCAACAAGCCCGGACGGCCGGCACTGGCATCGCCCTGCGGAACGGATGAGCATGATTCCTCTGGGCGCTCACGGCGACTTTGATCGGGGTGGCATTCTCGGCGCTTCCAACCAATTCGTGCATCACAAGGACGAAACCTGGCTTTACTACACCGCCCTCAACACAACCCACGGCGCGCCCATTCCGCCCAAGCAATTGAGCATCGGCAGAGCCGATTGGCGGCTCCATGGGCTCGCCTCTTTGGATGCCGGCCATCGGACCGCCAGCGTTGAAACTCGTTCTCTGCGTTTTATCAACCCCGGGCTTTCCATCAACGCCGATGCCTCGAAAGGAACTCTCCGGGCTGCCATTCTTGATGAAGACGGTTGCCCCCTGCCTGGCTATTCTCTTGAGGATTGCACGCCGCTCCGCAGAAATGCCACGCAATGGATCGCGCTCTGGAAGGAGCGATCCGGGTTACCCACCGATCGAAACGTGCGGGTCCTGATCGAGATGGCCAATGCCAGCCTCTTCAGCCTCGTCTCAGCCCGCCAGGCCTAACCTCCACGAACCTGAACTGACCCATTTGGCGAGCCGGGCAGCCCTTCCATGTCGGTCGCCCGTGTTCTTCGCTCGCGACCAGCAGGTATGCGTCCGGATTACTCTCTGCGAATGATCGACAATGTGAATGATTTCACCGGCGATCTCCAGCCGGTTGAAGGATACAGTTCCGTTGTGAATTGCTCGTTCCCCAGGATCGCTGTCCGGAAGCTTTTGATTTCTATGAGGCCGCGATTCGTCCTCCCCCGCTGGATGATCAGGCAGTCCGACCGGTTGACTGGTCAGGCTGGCAAACCCCTTTCCTCCACATCGTGAATTTCACTAAATCAAACATCTCCTCCCCTTGGATCATCCGCACGACCGGCATCCTTGGCGCCCTTGTATTGGCCGGCGAAGCAACCATGTTGGCGAAGGATACATCCGTGCCGCTAGACCGAAGTCAGCGGACCGAGGACACCGGGCTGAACAATCCGGAAGTTCCGGCGGTGTATTCCCTCAGCACGGACTTCGAGCGCGTCGTTGTCCTGAGGATCAAGAAAGACGAAGACTTGCTCGAAGGGATGAAAGCCGGGGTGGTGAAGGAGGGGATCGCCAACGCGGTTATTCTCTCCGGAATAGGCTCGCTCACGTCGTTCAGTATCCATGTGGTTAGCAACACGACATTCCCGAGCACCAATGAATTCCTCAAGAGTGAAAACCATCCCTGCGACATCACTTCTGTTCAAGGGTACATTGTTGACGGGAGGATTCACTCGCACGTTACGCTCGCTGATGCCAGCAAGGCATTCGGCGGCCATCTTGAAAAGGGGTCGAAGGTTTTCACCTTTGCGATCGTGACCCTCGGAGTCCTGCCCGGACATCAGGACCTGAAGCGGTTCGATGACAAGACATGGCGCTGAGGAGCCCATTAAACCTTAACTTCTCCCTGTCTTGGACGCGAAAAAATCCAGCCTCCGCCTCTTGACCTTTCTTAGGGAACACCAGCGCTGGCAGATCGTCGCGCTGCTTTTCCTCATCGCGGCCGTCAATAACCTCGACCGCCAGGCGCTTTCGGTTCTAGCGCCTTCGTTGCGCGAAAATCTGGGGTTTGGAGCGATCGAGTATTCGTATATCGTTACCTCGTTCCTTGCCGCCTACACGCTTGGATACACCTTTTGCGGAGCGATCCTGGACCGCATTGGTGTCAAAGTCGGACTGGCAGTTGCACTGGCGTTTTGGTCCCTCTCGGGAATGCTGCATGCCGTGGCCACCGGCTGGATCACGCTCGCCGTTTTCCGGTTTATGCTCGGCATTGGGGAAAGTTTCAACAGCCCCGGCGGCGTGAAGGCAATCTCGGAATGGATTCCTCCACGGGAGCGCGGCCTGAGCATGGCAATCTTCTCGAATGGAAATGTGATCGGTGCCATTCTTGCGCCGCCAATCGTGGCTTTCCTTGCCCTTCACTTTGGTTGGCGTTGGGCGTTCATTGGAACCGGAGCCATCGGCTTCATCCTGCTTGTGATTTGGTGGCGTCGCTATGAGTCTCCGGAGAGGCAGACCGCGCTGACCGCAAAGGAACGCGCCTATCTTCAGGACACTCTGCCGGTCGAACGGGAGGAAAAAACCAGAATCCCGATGCTTGCTCTCCTGCGCGATCCGTTGTGCGTCGCGTTCTTTCTGGGGCGGTTTTTGACCGATTCCAGCACGTATTTTTTTTCCTTCTGGCTCCCCGATTATCTCACCCACTCCAGAGGGTTCAGCCTTGCACTGATCGGCCTGGTCGGCTGGCTGCCATTTCTGGCTTCCGACGTGGGTGGGCCCGGGGGCGGCGCGCTTTCGGACTGGTTTGTGCGACGGGGGTGGACATCCCGCAAGGCCCGGCTCACGATGATGTTTGCTGCCGCGTGTCTCATGCCAATGGCCAGTGTGGCGGTGCGCTTGGAATCAGCGATGGGAGCGCTCGCACTAATCGCGCTCGTTCTTGCGGCACAGAGTTGCTGGATGGCCAATCAACTCACTCTGATTTCAGAAAGCGTGTCCCGCCAAAATGTCGCGACATTGCTGTCCCTCTCCGCGCTCGGGGGAGGGCTCGGAGGAATCATCTCGACGCTTGTGGCGGGCCGGGTGATTTCGTCCTTCGGCTATATCCCGGTGTTTACTGGAATAGGGCTGCTGCACCTCACAGCATTCGCGACAATCTTCTTCCTGATTCGCTGGAAGCAATCGGGCTCCGGATCCCCACAATAGGATATTCCTTGCGAGCTCACCTCTGAAAAAGAAATGAACCCCGAATGACAATCCGCCGAATGCTTAGGGCCATTTTTGCCTTCCTGTTGTTCTCTCTCTGTGGGCATCCGCCTCTGTCAGCGGCAGATGTCTGGGATGCAACGACCTTGGATGTTCAGGGTGAACTGATCTCACTCGACGGGCTCTGGGAATATATGCCATGGGACCGACTCGATATGATTCCAGTTTTCGACAATCCGGAGAGGGTTCAGGTGCCGCGCACTGAGCGGGAAGGCGCATATCGCACCCACTTTACGCTCAAGAAAGACCAAACTCAGCAATGGGCCAGCCTGCACTTCGACGCGGTCGCATTCCGGAGCACGGTGTTCCTCAACGGGAAATTGGTCGGAACGCATGCTGGAGGTATGACCCCATTCGAAATCGATATCACAAATCAAAGCCAGGATGGAGACAACGAGTTGGTCGTCCTGGTCCTTGGCACAAAAGGTCGCATGCTATCCGGAGAGGCTGACAAGGCTGCAAGCATCGGCTTCAACGAACGTGGTCAAGCCGTCGTGGAGGGCGGTGACAAAGCGGTCATGGGTGGAGGCACATTTCCTGGTGACGGCATACGTCAGCGCGTTTTTCTACGAATAGCACCTCTTCTCCGGATCGGAGATGCCAGGCTGGTGACATCATACCGGAAGAAACTTTTGACCGCGAAAGTCGACATCGAAAATCTGACCAACGACGATGCCTCAATCCTCACCCGTATGGATATCCTTCCTTACGATATACCTTCGAAAACGATGGGGGAGGTTCCAGTCTGGACAATAACCGGGCAATTTCTGGCGAGGAAGGGAACAAGCGTCCAAGATATTTCGGGCACATGGGCGGATCCGCAGCTATGGATGCCCGGGGATCCTCATCTCTACGTCGCCCGGATCCGCGTCTTTAATACTTCCGGGCAGTTGCTTAATGAGCGGCACGTTCGTTTTGGGTTTCGTGAGGTTTGGGTGGACGGACCACGCATCATGCTCAATGGCCTGCCATTTCGTGCATTCGTTCATGGCACCCTGGATGCCGAAGCCTCAGCGGATGTCCTACGAGCATTATTCAAGCAAGTCATGGCTTCGGGTATTAACATGGTGCGTCCGCATACCCGCCCGCCTGTTCCCGCATTCACGCAGATTGCCGATGAAATGGGTGTTGCCATAATTGCGGAGAGTGAATTGTGCTTCAATGTCAACTACGCCTACGAACAGCCAGTATTCTGGTCAAACTTTGAACGCCTCTATCGGGAGCGTATCGCGCGGGACAAAAATCATCCCAGCATTCTCCTTTGGAGCCTTGCGAATGAGGTGATCATCACTTCACCGGGTGCCAGGATCGGCCAAAAATTCTTCGATGCATTTCTACAACTCCGCCAGGTCGATCCCACCCGGCCCTTTATGCAGGAAGGGGACGGTGACCTCCGTGATATGCTGCCGGATTCAAAGGGTTTTCCCATCGATGTTATCAACCTCCATCCTTACGATGTCAGCCCACGGAAAAATCCCCTGTGGGCCACAGAGTTCCCGCCTGTGGCCTGGGCGTTGGCGGACGTCAAGACACCAGCGGATATCCCTGCGGCAAATAAGTTCGGCACGGTGATGCCGGATCGGAACCGGCCTTGGTTTATGGGAGAGTTTGGGTTTGCGGGTGTGGCCTATCCGGATTTTCTTTCGTTCTGGACAGGTGCTGACGCGTATCGCGATCTCTTCGGAAGCGCGTCCGGCCTGGTTCGTTCACTCGGCGAGCTGACAACAATCCAGTTACAGGCGTTTCGAGATATGAACATGGCCGGGATGGATCCATGGGACATGCCTGAAAGACCCGCTCTGACTCCCTATTTAAAACGCGGCTTCGAACCGGTTACGACTTTCACCAGGGATATGTATGCGCATTGGAGCAGCGGAGAGACCGCTGACCGGCAAGTGGTGACCCTCAATGACTCATTCGAAAAAAAGCAACTGGTGCTCACGATCACGATCCGGCAGGGGGAGAAGGAAATCAGCCGCAGAAGTGAAATATTTATACTGGCTCCAGGCGAGCGAAGGGACACCAAGTGGGAAGGAAAAATGCCTCTGGTAGGCGAAAAAGTTCCTCTGAAATTCACCGTGCAACTCTCAGACTCGCAGGGCACCGCCCTCTCTGGTTTCCAACAAAACTGGCTTGTTTATCCCGAGATCTCTCCCGTTCAGGAATGGCGCAATGGGAAAGTCTGGCTGTGCGGAGAGGCGACCAATCTTGGAGCTATTGGCAAGTGGACGGGTTCGCGTTTGCGCCCTGTTGCCGCGCTGGCTCAGATCGACCGGATGCGTCCAGACCTGGTCATCATCGATCAGCCCACGGCGGCCGGTCTCGATGATAAAACCCGGCTAAAGCTTGATACGTTTGTCCAGTCCGGCGGTATCCTGATGATTTCCGGCGCTGAGAAATTACAGGGGGAGCATGCTTCAATCGAATCCAATCACGACAGCGATTCCACCCGCCTATTTTCTTTTCAGCGGAGTCCGTTGACTGCCGGAATGACCGATCAGGATTGGGAGTTCTGGCGTCCCGGCCACATCGTGAGCCGCGGAAATTACACCATGTCGTTTGGCCCGGGATTTGATTTTCCTTTGATCGGGGGCGGGCGCAACGGCTTGATGTATGCTCCCTTGGCAGTCTGTCGGAAAGGACGTGGCGCTACTATTGCTTCTCGACTGCAACTCGCGCAGGTAATTGATAAGGAGCCTGCCGCGCGCATATTCCTGAACAGCCTTGTCGCCTATGCCAGGAGTCTATCTCAGTCCCGGCCCCGCCTCGATCCGACACTGGTAATTCAGTGCTCCCCGGGGGGGAAAGACGCCCTTACCGCATGCATGGATCAGGCACGGATTCAGCATCGGATTGCCAATGATCATCCTCTGCTTCCCGGGGATGAGATTCTTCTCTTAACCGGTGACGCGACCCCGACTTCGAACGACCTCGATCGCATGGCCGAATACCTTCGCGCGGGAGGCACGGTCTGGTTGCATCGACTTTCTCCAACGACGAGCTACCTGGATAGAATTTCGCAATGGCTGGGACAACCCATCAACTTGAGGTCACCCAGGATGTGGTTGCAGCAGCTTGAACTGAACGAGACGTCTCCGGCGTCTCCACTGCTCGACGGCCTGAATGACTTTATGACGTGCTGGGCCACCTTTTGCTGGACAAACGGCGACATGAGCAGTGTTCGCACCACCCCGATCGTCGACTTCGTCCTTTCCCCCATGGAGCAGAAAGGCGGGGCGCTCTTGAAAGAGCCGGCATGGACCGGCAAGTGGGATTTTGGCCCCGGGAGATATATTCTCACCCAGGCCATCCTGATCGAGATCGGTCGTCACGCGCGCAACGAAGACCCGGGGGTCGGCCTGGCTGTTTTTCCCATGGGCAAGGGGCGGATTGTCATCGATCAGCTCCGATGGGATGAGGTGATGTCAAGCGCTTCCAGCGAGAGCAGGGAGAAGGCAAACTACTTTGTTGGCCAAATGTGGAGGAACCTGGCGGCACCGGATTTGCGAAAATAGGAGACTCCCCGCCAAAGCGGTTCATTCGAATGTCCTCAAATGCGACTTATGCCTTTTATGGCGCTTCATGGCTTCTGAATGTCGGGTATACAGAGGAGGCAAAGAAAGGGCAGCCCCTCCTACCGCTTGCCGGAGTAATCGGCAATTTGGTCGTACCAAACAGTCAATGAGCGGCTGTCTGAGTCGGTCCCAGCGGCCCCGGCGGGCATCGAGTAATCAAATGTCGAGAAGCCCGCGACATGCCCGTCGGCAAAGAATATGTTCGTCTTGCCGTTGTGCATTTTTGTCATATCACCGGAGAATGGAGGCGTTTCTGTATAATCATCCCTGTCTGCGTCGTTTTCCAGGAACATATTCTCGGCAGAAACATCTCCGCAGAGAACGTATTTTGACGGGTATTTGATCAGGCTCTGGCGCAGGGGTTCAAATCCGGTGGTTTCGGGACGACCGACAGGATCATAGGCGGCCCGGCATCCGTTGAAGTAGCTATAATTCTTGTTGCTCGCAAAAAGTTTGCTGGTGGTCGGGCAGCGGTAAATCCTCAGGTTCGTAGCGTTGTTTGTGGGGAGGTAGATCTCCAGTTGCTGCGTCCAACCGGTCTGGCTGGTTAGGGGATCGGTTTCACCGTAGGCGATGGCTCCGCCCGATACCGGGAAAACCCCGTTGTTTTCCCCGGCATACGCTATCATCGCGGCCCCGATCTGCTTCAAGTTATTGGCGCATTGTATGCCGTTGACGCGATCCTGCAGTTTGGCGAAGCCTGGTATTAGAAGTGCTGCAAGTATGCCAACAATCGCGACAACGGCAAGCAGCTCGATAAGGGTGAACGCCGCCCATGATCGGTTATCTGGATTCATAGAATAGGATGAAAATAGGCTCACGGCAGTTCACGTCAGATAATTGCCATTCACCTGCCTCGTGACTTTTCGCTACTGGAGCCACCCGAGCGCATAAGCGGCGTTGAAAGCCGTGATGATGAATGCATGGGGTTTTCTTTGTTCGGCTATCCTCTCCGCAGCTTCAATTGGAAGACTGCTCACATTGTTGAACGAGAGTTCTTCATAGAGGCTAACGGTGCATCATCCCCTCCAGGTAAAACGATATTCTATTCATGTCGCTCTTCCGGGCCACGACCCCTGCTGATCCACGCGTCGGACCACACGTTCTGCCGAGGCTCATCGTGCGGGATGATATTGTTGCGAACTTTCGGAAGCGGATGCGAGGGGCACTCCTTTTTGGGGTCGTTTGCTGTGCGCGTTTTCACCCATCTTCATCCTTTCACCTGAACCCGCCCGACACCGAGGACTTTTTCAGGGAGGACTGCCAGGATTTGCAGGATTTGCAGCTTCGAAATGGGTGAACGTTTTCACCAGTTCGCGAAGTCCCAGATTGACAACTTTGAGGTCACCTCCCGGCGAAATGAACCGGGCGCCCATTTTGCGCACCCGCGCATACATCTCCGGTCCGACTCCGAGTGTCCCCCACCATTTGCCTTCTTCGGTAGCCGCCTGTGCCACCTGCCCCATCGCTTCATAAACAGACTCATGCATGATCTGACCGGCAATTCCCAGACCGGCAGCATAGTCAGCAGGGCCGAAAAACAAGCCGTCCACTCCCGGCGTGGCGGCGATTGCATGCGCCTTTGACAGTGCGCGATCATGCTCGATTTGGGCGAGGACGATCGTCTGCGTGTTCTGATAGTGAATATAATCAGGTGCGGGGATATTTCCATAGCAACCATCGATGTTCCCGCTGTTCCAGCCTCTGCTTCCTGTGGCTTCCCCCGGCGCAGGGTGGGGGTTGTGGAACTTCGCCCACTTAACAATCTGGCGTGCCTCGATATCATCTTCCACCATTGCGCACATAATGCCATCCACGCCGGTCTCCAGGACACGCATGACAACCTGATAATCCGTCGCTTTAAATCGTGCAATGGTCGCCATCGGGAAAGCCCGCGTCACCATGTTGAGCACGGCCAGCTCCTGAACCGTTATGTCGAAGTGCTCCAGATCAAACCAGATTACATCAAAATGGCCGGAGCGGCAGACGAAATCCACCATCCGCGGCGAGGCAAAATTCCCGATGCAGCAAACATTAAGCACCTGGCCGGATCTCAGTTTATGCCATATGGCATTGGTCTTGTTAGTATTCTTCATAATTTAGGTATTTTGAGGGTTTTGTTCATGGACAACAGGTCTTCTCGATCATGTCTGTGGAAATTCTAAGCCGGCAATCAAGTCCCGCAGACGAAAACAAGATACATCCGTGCGTTTTCATTCGGACTGTCGGAGTTTCCTCCAAGTGTCAGGGTTTCTCCCGCCTTAACATCTCGCTGATAAACGGAATAAATGGCAGAACCGATCCGAAGAGTCTCACCGCTGTCCACATAATCGCGGGCCAGCCAGTCCGGAGGTTTGATTCGCTTGTCGAATGCCAAGGCAAGGATTCCGTCCCTGTGAACGGTGAGAGAAATCAGATCGAGGGCGCTATAGTTTCGATCCTTGTCCGGCAACTGCAGTTGGTCAGCGCCTTTAATCAGCCCTGGGACATCCGCAAATACCTCCTCACGGTCCGAATACACTCGTTGTCCGTTACGGACATTGCGTGCCAATGAGGCGCCAGGGGTGGGACCCGAATAATTAAAGTGCTTTATGAAGGCCCCCTCTGCCGCTGGCGTGGGTTCGTTGGACCCGGCAGGCCGGCTAACGATCTGACCAATCCCGGCCGGGGCGACAAGCACGCCCTGCTCCGGCGCCGCAGGGCGCTCCGGTGTCGCGCCGTTTACATAGCTCAGCGGCAGGGCATCGACCGAGACTGATGCCGCTTCCAGGCCATCGCTTTTTGCAGACAGAGTCAGCGTTCCGGGCCGCAGGGTGGAACGGATGGCAACCCGGTTGATGCCGCATTCCAGATCCAGATATTCATGGTTTGTGGATTTGATTTTCCCGCTGTTGTAACCTCCGCGCCAGATGCCGGGACCGGATAGACTGAAATCCACTCGATTCTCGACGGTGGGACAACGGGCGCCATGCGAATCCACCGCCTCGACATCGAAAAGAACCACATCTGCTCCGTCCGCCCGAAGACCGCCGGGTCCGGTGATAGGCGTAAGTTTGAGCCGGACCGGCTTGCCTGCCGTGTGCTTTTCCTGACTGGTGACCGCATTTCCCAACGGATCGTAAGCGACGGCTTTGATGGAGCCCGGTTCCCATGTAATTGGCCCGAAGGTGTAAAGGAAATGGTCCGATTGCCGTCCGCTTCCAAGGGATTTCCCATTCACGAACAGTTCGACTTTTGGCTGGTTGGAAACCACATAAACCTGTTTCGTCGTTCCTTCTGGATAGTTCCAATGCCCCACGATATGGACAGTGGGTTCGTCCCGGAACATGGCGGAGCAGACATGGTAGGCTTCTTTCGGCAAACGCACGGCATCCACCTCTCCGCTGGTCCGCGTCACTTCGGTGGTGACACGCCCGCCGCTTGTGGAATCGCTGAAAATCCAGTTGGCGCCCCCGCAGTGATTCGCGTGGGAGCCCAGCTTTTTCCACCATTGGCCCACCTGCTTGATGGCGAATTCCTCGGCGGAAAGGTCATATGTGCCTTCAGCGTGGTAATTGTCGTAAGGTGGGGTCATCCGGTCCCAGGCCCGGCGTGGCGCTTCCTCGCGATTGTATTCTCCCTCGACCACCGGGAGTTGAGGCTCCTCATGACCGCCCTCCGTGCCGATGGTCACATCCATGAATTCTCCAACCACGCTGTTAGCGCGCCGATGAGCATATGCCCGTCCTCCATGCGGATCATATTTGTCCATGAATCCCCGGAGCCGGGTCACATGCTCGAGCGACGTGCTCTGATTGCCGCCTTCCCAGATCAGAATCGAGGGATGGTTTCGATAGTAGATAATCGTGTCGCGGAACGCCTCGGCGCGGATGTTCCAGATGGCATCCTCCTTGATATCGGCTTCCCCATCCACGCCGGGTTGAATTGTGATCTGCCCGTATTGATCCCCTGCGGCGATTTGCGCAGGTCCGCCTGCCGTGTGTCCCCAGCGGATGAAGTTGCCTCCCGCTTCGCGCATCAGGCGCACGGTGTGGTAGTGCATCCAATCGGGATATGCCGTGCCCAGGCCAGCCCATTCGTCGGTGGATTTTTGCCCCCAGCCATGGAGTTTCAGGGGATGGCCGTTGATCCAAAACCCGGTTTGAACATCCCATCTGACCGACCGCACACCGAAAGGAACTGTGGTCTCGTCACTGGGCTTTCCGTTCTTCTCCAACTTGAGCCGGACTGAGTAGAGGTAGGGGTAAGCAGGCTCCCAGCGCTGCGGGTTCTTCAGGGTTCCGGCCAATTCCACTTCTCTCGTCTCCCCGGCTTTTAGCGTCCGGGCCTCCTCCATGCGGGCAACGATGTTTCCGTCCCGGTCCAGAACTTCCGCTTTCAGAAGGATATCAGCCGGTTCTCCGGCCGAGTTCCTCACCTGCGCTTCGATCCCCAGATCCGCAGACTGCGGCGCGATATTCTTTGCGAAAACGTATGTTCCAGTGGTGCCCAGATCACTGAAGATCGGCAGGGTGAGATGAACCGGATTGAGCGCATGGATCCAGACGTTGCGGTAGATGCCGCCGTGGGCGGGGTGCCAGTGGGGATTGTTCCAGGGAATCCTGGCAGCTCCCTCGCCAGGCGCGTCGAGGGCGGGATCCTCGGTTCGATCGCGGGCGAAACTGTTGTCGCACCGGACGGCCAGAACATTTTCCTCCCCATATTTCAAATGGGGGGTCAGATCGAAACCGAAGGGAAGGAATCCATTTCGGCTGATGCCGACACGTTTTCCGTTCAAATAGACCTCCGCAATCTGCCGGACGGCTTCGAACTCGATGACGACGGTTTTTCCTTTCCAACCCGCTGGGACTTTAAAATGTTTGCGATACCATGTCGGTCCGCCCCATTGGTTTACTTCGCCGCGGTGGCCGCTTGGCGACCAGTCGTCGAAGGTGTCCGTATCGTTGTAGGTGTGCGGCACGGAGACCGACTCCCATCGCGAATCGTCAAAGCCGGGTTGCTCCGCGCCCGCCGGGTCACTTTTCAAAAAGCGCCAATCAGGATTTAGGCTCAAAGTTTCCCGGGTGGGTTCTGCTGTGTGGGCGGTGAGCACGCCAAGGAAGAAAATGAAGGCCGCGATCCTGAGACGAAGTATAGAATCTGATGAAATGAAATGGATGCTGCGTGGAAACATGGATCTCACGGATTCGTCGGTTGAACAACAGGTGCCGCCCCCTGTGGTGAATTGAGGCTGCGGCCTTTGTTTAGCGGTTCGATGGTCACATTCATGAAGGAAACCGAACCTGCGAAGCTCATGACTTCCGCTGCCTCCACGCCGCGAAAGGTGCAATTCTTGAAAACGATGCCCTCGATATTTGACTTGGCGAAGCCATCGATCCACATCACCCGGGGACTCGACGTGCTGGTGATGCTTTCGAGCAACACATTTCTGACGACAGGTTTCTCGGGCCCATCGTCGCCTTCCTCGTAAAGAAAATCGATGGTGAGAATCGCCTCGGAGACGCGGCCGATCCGGATGTTGCGCACGAAGACATTTTCCACCACGCCACCACGAAGTGCATTCGACTTGAAGCGGATCGCCCGGTCGAGGTTTGGGCTGTCCATGGTGCAGTTTTCCGCAAACACGTTGCTGGCTCCGCCCGAAATTTCGCTCCCGAGCACGATTCCGCCATGCCCGTCCAACATGGAGCAGTTGCGGATGATAATATTCCTGGAGGGAGCAGCAATGCGTCGGCCATCGTTGTTGCGCCCCGATTTAATCGAAATGCAATCATCGCCGGTATCGAAGGAGGTGTTCTCGATGAGAACATCGCGGCACGACTCGGGATCAAACCCGTCATTGTTGGGGCCATGCGAAAGGATTTTCACATTCCGCACCGTGATATTTCGACTGAGAACCGGATGGATGATCCACATTGGCGAGCGAATTATGGAGATCCCATCGATGAGAATATTGGAGCAGCGGTAGAGCTGGATAAAATTTGGGCGCAAGAAGTCTCCCTCGCCGTAAACCCGCCTGGCAACCGGAACCCCCTCTTCTCCCTGCAAAAAGAGCCGGTCACGCGCCGGCTGCTGCTTCACAGGAAGGCTGCGCTTGTCGCCCCAGCTCCACCAATTATCAAATGAGGCCCCGCCATCCAGAGTGCCTTTCCCGGTGATCGCGATGTTCTTCTGCTCGAAGGCATATATGAGGGGTGAGTAGTTCATGCATTCGACCCCTTCCCACCGTGTGAACACTATCGGATACTTGGATGGGTTGGGATCGAACAGCAGCGTCGCTCCCTCCTCAATGTGAAGTTCCACATTGCTCTTCATGTGGATAGCGCCGGAGAGAAAGGTGCCGCCGGCTATGAGCACCCGCCCGCCCCCTGCCGAGTGACAGGCCTCGATGGCCTGTTGGATTGGAGCAGTGCAATCCGTTTTTCCGTCACCCACCGCGCCGAATTTCTTGATGGAAAAATTCCGGGCGGGAAACTTCGGCGACTGGATCCGCTCAAGAATGTCCGGCACAGAACTCCATTCGGTGGAACTTACAGCACGCTCTCCGCATGCGATGCCCGAAAGCAAAAAAAGGGCAGCGCCCGCAGCGGGCAGAAGAAAAAAGCGCTTAGTCATAACTTTGTATCATCTGTCCTGGTGCGCCTGTTTTTGAATAACAGGAGGAGGACTCTCGGGAAAGGAGGGATCGCCGGTGAGCCAGCCGAGGGAAGCGAGAAAGCGATCGGTTTCGCGAATAACCGATGCAAAATAATACGGATCGCCCCGGATATAAAACCCGTGGCCCTGCCCTTCGTAGCCCATCAAGGTGCATTTGTCTCCGTTATCGGTCGCCTTCGTGACAAATCGCGAAACGCTTTCAAACGGCACTGTTCTGTCCTCCCTGCCGTGGAAAATTATCGTCGGGGGCAGGCCTGGCTGAAGATGGTGAGCGGGCGACAGTTCTGCCGCGCGGGATCCCAGGACATTCTTGACGATCTCCTCCAATCTCTGGCCCCGGATTCCATCGAGGGTGGTATCCACCACCGGATTGAAGAGCACGAGTGCGTTCGGCATGCAGCTCACTTTCGTGTCTCCACCTTCCAGATCCGGCAGCACCGCGGCCGAGAGAGCGACATGACCGCCGGCAGATCCGCCGGCTGCTGCAATCTGTCCGGGATCGACGCCCAATTCGTTGGCGTGAGAGCGAACCCAGCGAACCGCGGCTTTGCCATCGGCGACGCATTCGAACGGTGTGGTTCCCTGCCGCTCCTTGACACGGTAGTCCACGCAAATGGCGATCATTCCCCGGGAGGAAAAATACTCCGCATGCCGGGCAAACTGGGCCGGCGACCCGTGCAGCCAGCTTCCGCCAAAGAAAAAGAGGATGGCCGGCCGCTTGTCTGAGATTTGCCAGTCGGGCGGACGAAAAGCGTAAAGCTTGAGATCCCCGCCCGGGATCTGGCTGTACACATAGGGGGTCGTATACTTAAGCTCCGGCGGCAAAGATTCCTTCCCGGTTTTCGGCGTTTGGGAAAATCCGGCGGGAGCGGTAAGAAGAAGCCAGGCCGCGGCAGAAACTTTCAAAAACGCGAATAATCTTCTCATGGGTTGGCGTTTCCGTTTCCCCACTTCATCCAGATCAAAGGATTGCGAATCGGCAGGTTTCGCATCACCTCATCTGCCTTTGGTGCCTGGTCCAGTTTTTTCCAAGTCGAAAACCATTCCATATTGTGAAAAGCATTGGCGCCAAATACCAAAAACGGTTGAGCCACCGGCCAATACTCCCAATACATTGCATCCGGATTAAGCGGCCATTTTGTTTTGTCCGCCACATAGGGATAAAGGTATTCCATGCCCTTCTTAATCGACCTGCCATCCTCGCTGTGAAATTCCCAGAGGTTGTCGGCGTCCGAGGAAAGCATCTGGCAGATGGCTGCCATGGCATCGAGATTAAAAAGCGAATACCCATATGGTTTTGTCCTTTTGAGTTCCTTCGGAAAACTCCCGTCCGCCGCCATCTGGCCGGGCAGCAAAACATTCTTGAACCGATCACGGCAAATTTGCATGAGCCGGGTATTTCCGGTGAACTTCGCGAACGCCGCCGCCTGCAGCACCCAGCAAGTGCCATGGTTGTTCGCGGCGTCCATTTCCTCCTTTCCATACGGATGGGTCGTGAGCCAGCTCAGGAGCTTGCCGAACCATGTTTTCGTGTCAGCGAGCAAAGCTTCGTCCATGGCGGGAGCCTTCTCCATGACGCGCATTCCCTCTGCCACTTCAATCAGGTGGATGCCATCGATGATCCCTGTGCTCCGGCCTGTTGCCCTGCCTTTTATGGCCTGCGCATAGAGCAGATTGGGATTCATGAAAGTTTCTTTGTCCACAAACCAGGCCCTGCAATGCAGCATGGCGTGACGCACGAACCTGTCCTCACCGGTGAGTTTGTAGGCGGAAGCCAACGCGCCAATGATCCGGCTGAAGCGGATCATGGCCTGACGGTGCGCCACAAAATTATCGGGGTTGGAAAGCCCGTCGCGCTGGATATATGGGGCATCGGCGCTATTCGGATCGGGCCACCAGTAATCCCCCTCGCTGAAAAAATCGTGTTTCCCGCCGGCGCTGCGGGGGCATGATTGAGACGTCACTGTGACCGGTTGCTGCTGCAAGGCCCACGCCGCTTCGCTTAGCACGTGCTTGCGCAACGCCTCAGTGATTTCCTTTTCCAACGAAGGCGCCGGACTTTCTGTCTTCCATTGGAGCTTTTGAAGAACCTGGTAGACCAGACGGCATCCGTCGCCGCGGGAGAGGGGTGCGGAGGGTTTGATATCCAAGGCGTGAAGACCTTCATCGATTGCCACGCTTGGCATGCTGCAATCAACCAAAGCCCGTTTGAGCTCGCCGGCAAAGGCTCCGGCAGTGACGGGATCACTCTGATCCGCTGCCGGCAGCCCACGCGCTTCATTGGTGGCGTTGAATGACGATTTTCCAGCGACCATCGCAGCAAATATCTTCGTCCACGCAGACGCGGTTTGCCCGGTCAGCGGGGCGCTCGGATTCGCGTCGTAGGAGTTGAAGAATCCCCGCGTTCCCAGATATTGCACGGCAGCGTTCCAGGAAGCGCCGGAAGCCGGATCCACATCGTTGAAGAAGGTGATCATGTTCCGGTTTTCCGCAAGGACGCGTATTAGCTCATCCGGATTTATCCCGGCAGGAGTGGCGTTGTTTTTCACAGCCATGGCTGCTGCCTGCCCGGCGGCTTCTCCGACCTGCATCCAGGTCGGCTCGAGCCGGACCGCACCCCACGCGACGTGTGTGACCGAAAGGCAGACGGGCACGAGCAGGTTGTCGACGCCTGCCGGCAGGAGCGAACGGTAGGGGATCTGCGCCGGACGCGACTCCTCCGATAAGATGAGCTTTCCATCAAACTCAAACCCCGGGCGGGAGTCGGTCGTGCAGGCGTGCGTATCCATCGGCCAGTCTGTGATGGCGATGCTGTCTGGATGCACCGGCGTGCGGCTGAGCCCCGGCGCGACCATGTTATCCTGCTCTTTAAAAATATAGCGCCCGCTGATGCGGCGCGCCTCGCGCACATACATCTCGTACGGGATGTTGTCGTTGTCGGTGTATTCGTCCAGGGGGAGGCCGATCTGCTGATACTCGCGCCGCTTTTCTTCCGGCACGGACTCGTCGTTCTGGAGAAAATACATCAGCCCGAGCGCGAAGTTCTTGTGCCTTTCGCTGATTTTCCCGCGCTCCGCCCACGTTGCCTCCGGGTAGGCATGGTTTTCGCCCGGCAGGATCGGTCGGTTGAAGGTGAATTTGCTATTGATCTTGAGCTTCCCCGTTCCCATCGACGCGCGATCATAGTTCACATACTCTTCGCGGTTGTAACCCGGCGGCTTTTCGGGAAGCCGGCGGTTTTTCGGATCGCTGCTGAGGCAAAAACGAAAGTTGAAGGCTTGGATCGCGCCATCGGCTGTGAAGGGGCTGCTCGCATCGATGGTTCCTTGCGAATGGTTATAGGGACGCAGATTCAGCCTGCCCTCGACAGCATCCTGGGATCCCTGCTTTTTCTCGATATTCGTAAAAACCTTGCCCGCGCTCGGTTCGCCGAACTCCGCGCGCGCTTCCCTGCCGACCCGATATGGCACCCCGGCCAAGGCCGCGAGATCCCCTTCATACGTGGCATCGATAAAAACGCGGCCACTCACTGCCACTTCATTTGTCCCGGAGTATTCCTTGAAAGTCAGCCCCTTGATCAGGGCTCCCTCGCGAACGACTGCTGACGGATAATAGTTCAGGAGCAGAACGATATTATTTTCTGCCGCGACGAGACGGTTGAATTCCCGCTCGGCGACCGACGGTTCGGACATCCCCAGCGGGTAGTGGTCCTGAGTGAATCTGGCCGCCTGGTATTCCTTGGATTTTTCTCCATAAGTCTTGCGGTAGTGCTCCTCGATCATGCGGGCATACTCGTTGAAAAGCGGAGCCCGCTGGCCCGCATAGACCGCATCCCACTGGAAAAGGCCGTTCGTCATCATCCCGCCGATGTGCCCGGTATGTTGGGCCAGAAGCACAGAGAGTCCCTCGCGGGCCGCCCGCACGGCACTCGCGATGCCAGCTGGGGTTGCGCCTACCACGACGACATCATACGATTTCCCGTTCACTTCAGCGGGCTTGGCCGGAGTGGCTAGTTGGACCGGCTCAGCCCCACCGACCGTCATCGCCATCAACATGCAGCAAACGCCGGCAAAACCTGCATGGGAAGGAATTAAACTCATTCTAGGCTTTCTTGAGTGCGAGGAAAACCAGTGTGCATGCATCACCGCGCGACAATGGGGAACCTGGCTGAAGCTTCAGCTTTTGAAGTGCGGCATCGACGCATTCCCCTGGCTCGCCGCGTTTGCGCAACGCTTCTTTCAGTTGATCGGAAAAACCCTGAACCGTGATGCCCGATGCGGTTTTCTCTGCGCTTCCGGCCAGCGCGACGGCCTCGGCGGTTGCATCGAACGACGGATCTTTGGCGGCGATCTTGGCGGCGGTATTCGCCCAGGCGGCCGCCGTCGCGTCGTCCAGCGGTTCGGCCGGCCTGGCGTCGTAGGTATTGAAGAATCCGCGCGTTCCCAGGTATTGAACGGCAGGGTTCCAGGAAGCGCCGGAAGCAAGATCCACATCGTTGAAGAAGCTGATCATGTGCCGTCTTTCAGCGAGCAGCCGGCTCAACTCATCGGAGTCGATTTCAGCCGGTGTTGTTCCGGTGCGCACGGCCAGTGCGGCGGCCAGGCCGGCCGCTTCGCCAGTTTGCATCCAGACCGGCTCCAGGCGGATTGTTCCCCAGCCAACGTGGGTCGCCGACAGGCATACCGGCACCAATAAATTGTTGAGGCCATGCGGGAGAAGACACCGGTAGGGGACCTGCCCGGGACGCCAAGTGTCGGCGATCTGGAATTTGCCCTCGTCGATTCCCTCCACCTTGCGGTCGGTGCAAACCGTCGAATCAATCGGCCAATCCGTGATGGCGATGCTGTCCGGAAATACCGGAGTCCGCTCCATCCCTGGCGCCACGATGGCATCATTTTCGGTGAAAATATGACGCCCCACGAGCCGCCGTGCTTCGCGGACGTAGATCTCGTAAGGCAGATGGCCGTTGTCAGGAAATTCATCCTTGGCCAACCCATAATCCTTCCAGAACTCGCGATCCCTGGGTGAAGCCGACGGATCATTTTGGTAAAACCAAAGCCGCGCGACTGCCGCATCAAGATATTGCTGTGAGATTTTCGCACGGGTGGCCCAGTCGGCTTCCGGATAGGCATGCTGCGGGCCGATGAGCCGTCCGCCTCCGTTCCATGCAATCTTATCGTTTGGAAGATCCGGCAGGATAGAGGCCTTGGACTCGCCGATCGACGCGGGGTCGTAGTTTTCCGGCTTTTGAACGAGTATCCGGTTTGCGGGATTTTTAGTGAGGATCAGGCGATAGTTGTAAGCCATCACCGAGGAGTCCGCCTCCCCGGTGCTTCCAGGCAGCAGCTCGAGCCCTTCCAGCGGGCCAAGACGCCGGAGGTTAAGATGTATCCCCGGGGTGCTGGATTTTTGTGCCCGGGGCTTTGCAAAGATCACCCCCGCATGCGGCTCATTGAATTCCGAGCGTCCTTCACGGCCCACTCGATACGGAACCTTTGCGACGGCAGCGAGGTCCCCCTCGTAGGTGCAATCCGCAAAGACTTTGGCGCTTGCCCGCCGGGTTTGGTTCCCGTGCATCTCCCGAAGAACAACCGACCGCAGCATGCTCCCCTCGCGATCAGCCGACTCCACGTAGAATCCCTTTAATACGGTGATTCGTTTCTCCGCGGCGACCATCTGGTCAAAAATCAGTTCGGCGATCCGGGGTTCGACCCGCGGGCGTGCTTTGTGGGAATTATTGTTTGGATCCGGTATTGCCGCGAGGTATTGCGGCGAGCCTTCTCCATAGGTTTGCTTGTAATAGTCCGCGATCCGGCGTTTGACCTCGTCGAAAAGTGGCGACCGGGCACCGTCGTAGGGTGCCTCCCATCCGCCACAGCCACTGGTCATAAAGCCGCCGAGATGCTTGGTATGATTGATCAGGAGGACACTGAGCCCTTCGTGCGCCGCGCCGACCGCGCAGGCGATACCGCCCGGAGTACCACCGACCACAACCAGGTCGGCCGAGAGCGGGGATGTTTCCGCGGAGTTCTCTGCGACGCACAGGACCGGCATCATCGCGACGAAGAAAATTACGGCTCTTTTCCTGAACAAAAATGACATCATTTGGATGGGGCCGGTTTCACGGCCGGGCCGAGCCGTGGATCAATCGTTTTTAGCGAGACCGCGACAATCCCGGCGAGCTCCCGCGCCCCGCTTTCTGTGAAATGGGTGCGGTCCTCCTTCGATCCGCCTTCCAGCAGATTGATTGTGAAATACGAGGACTTTTCTTCGCCGAGCGACTGGAGCAATGCCCCGCTTTTTTGGTAGAGGTCGATGAGCGGCACGCCAAGTTCAGGAGAAAGCTCCTTCATGGCTTCAATGTAAGGAGCCATTTCGTCGGTCAATTGTCCCGCTTCAAACGTGCGCCGGTGCATCGGCGTCACAAGGATGGGTGTTATTCCCGCCTCCCGTGCCTCGCTGATATAGCGGCGCAATGCGATTTTGTAGTCCGCAATCGGGCAGCCCTTGAAGCTGTCGTTGTGGCCGAATTGAATGAGCACAAAACCGGGTCGGGCTTTCAGAATTCTCTGCCAGCGCTCGACGGGAAAACTTTGGGCGCTTTTGCCCCGCTCGGCTTCGTTCAGAACCCTGACATCGGGAGCCAGGAATTCCGGCAGAAGCTGGCCCCAACCGCGCCGGGGGCAGGGATTCTCGTAGTCGCAAACGGTGGAATCACCAATGATCGCAATCACAAGCGCCGGAGAGCCAGCCGCCAGCAGGAATGAAGCGGCCAGCATTGAGGCCAATATTTTCCAGGTCACAGATTTCATGGGCAAAGGAATCGATGCGGTCCGTTGTGAGTTGTCCGGGCTTGTTCGGGCGCGTTCACGACTTGCCGCTCTTCAGCGCGATCCGGTCGGTATCCTCAAGTTTGAAACGGGTGCTGATGATCGAATGCTTTTCCGGGCCCGGACGGTATTTGATGTAAGTCGTGGCCACAAATGTGCCGTCCGGAAGAAGTTCCAGGCCGGAATACCCGCAGTCGTAGCCGGCGTTGCTGTGCAGCAGTTTGATACGGTATTGTCCTTCGCGCCCCCCGACGATGTCCTCATATCGTCCAACCCATGCGACGAAGTGATTCACCGTCCCGCTCTGGGCGGCCCGGTCTCGAAAACAAATCACCAGACGGCCATCGGTGGAATATTTCGCGACGTGCCGGTCGCCCGCGAGCCCGATGGGGGCCTGCTTGACCTCCGACCAGGTTTGTCCCTCGTCATTGCTGGTCATGTAGAGCGACCGCCGGAGCGCATTCTCCCGCATCAGGCAGAGCAGTTGCTTTCCGTCCGGCGACCGGATCACCGCAGGCTCGCAGGGCACGAGGCCGGGAAGGTCGGCCACGATGCGCAATGGCGTCCATGTCGATCCGCCGTCGCCTGACCAGCTTTGCGCCACCACGTTCGACCGCTTTTCCTTTGTTTCCCCGGGGCGTCGCATATTGGTGAGGGCGAGCAGCCTTTTGCCATTCTCAACAGGGACTATCGTGAAGAATGGAACGACGGCACGAAGGCCGTTCGAACTCATGGGCGACCAGGTTTCGCCTTCATCATCGGAATAGGATTGCTGCATGGTGCCGTCAACACCCTGTCCCGCAAATGTCCACAGCCGGGACTTGCCGGATGGATCGGTGAGGCGGAAAATGGCCGGAGAATTTTTTACGGTGGTCCAATTTTCCGGCAGCTCGCGCATCGGGCTCCAGGTCACCCCCCCGTCCAAGCTGCGCTTCATAGGACCGCATGATCCCCCGTGACCATACGTCCAAACGCAGTAGATCGTCTTCCCGTCCGGCAGCAGCACCGTGCTGGGTTGTCCGTTGTAAATGTCCATGGTGCCCGGCGCGACAACCACCTGGCGTTTCACATCACCAGAAAGGTCAACGGTAGCGAGCGGAAATGTCTGCCCGGGAGCCAATTCGGCACCGTCCACCCGGCCATCATCGACCCGGAGCATCTCCGGCGGTTTGGTATCTCCATGGTCAACGGCTGCCATCGAGATTTGCATGCACAGGAAGAGCACTAACGAAATTCGGGGCATTATACGATTTTGACGGTCCTGTTGAGGAAGATCATCAGCATGATCAAGTCTTACCTGAAGAGATTGGATTCCAGGATCTCCCATTTGGGATTTCGCGTATTCTCGCCCAGCATTTTGTGCCGGCCTTGGACCAAGGATTTGTCCTGTCGTTGGTTTGAACAGCATTGCCTATGGGAAGTTGGGGGGAGCAGCTGAAACTGCCGGACAGAGAAAAAGCCGGTGCATGAGGATGTCTTCTGATCAACTATCCGCTCCGCACCTTCAAGAGGAAGACTGTTCACATTGTTGAAAGGGGACTGATGCCCCCACTTTACTCTGATCGGGGTAAAAAGCACGGACATGACGATTGAGGACTGTTTTCTCCAGTTTGAAGCGTTTTATCCTTCGTGCGGCATTGCTGTAACGCTCCCACTTGCATCAAGTGTATGACGCAAGGGTTACCTCGGTTTCGCATTGAAGAGCCTGTTTAGGAAAGTCTCCATTCGTCCACTATCCGGAACCGGTCCCCGAGCTGGCCGACACCGAAACCCCTCCCGCTCCGGCGCAGGGTCGTTTTGGCCTTCTATGCTACGCTCCGAAGCTCAAAACGACGCGTAACCTTCAACCCAAAACTGTCACCAGAAAACCACCAAATCTGTTACCTATGTTCTGAACCAAAAAGGTTGCCTAAAAATTGACTGCGCCGCGGATTCCCTGCTCGCTGATGCCGTATCCCTCATCCGGGACGAACCCCGTGTGCTGGATCTCGTCATCAACGCTCTGCTGGAGCGTCTGGTAAGGCGGGCGCTTTCTTCCGCCACGTCGTTGATGTTGGTGATCTCGGTTTCGACGCTGA
>CAZRIL010000079.1:0-25374 GCA_964600115.1 uncultured Chthoniobacter sp.
GGTATGACCACCCCTCAGCAACCGCATTTTATGCTGCCCGCGCCGGGCCTCCGCCCGCATACCAGCCCAATCCGTGCCCCCGCCATCCGGTTGGGTGTGCAGAACATTTGTTCTCGATGAGGGTCCCATTCCGTCGAAAATTGTCATTTCTCGCTGCCGAACCGGACAAGCGTTTCATATTCGCTGCATTCGGTCTGCAGACTTTTGCGATCCGCTTACGCCGCCCGCTCCGGCTTTTGGGGTGTCTCCTGCTACTGACATTCAGCCAAGCCCGGGCAGCAGCAAAAGTTTCTACCGAGGCCATAACCATCAGGGATAAAGGTGCGGCACCAGAACACGCCATCCGCGTGGAACCAGCCGGATTTCGATTTTCATTTCTAAACAAATCCGGAGCCCCGCAAACTTCCGCCAATGCGGTTGCAGGTCTGCTGATCGATGGCAATCCAGCCTCAGTCTCCGAAGTCGTCTCGCCCGGTTCGCTTCTGGTGGATACCGGAATCATGCAGGCCGCCGTCACACTCACATTGAAGGATGGCGTGGCCTGCATTTCCGTGGCCCCCAAAAGCACGGGCATCCACACGATCACTATGCAAACCGGAGGAATGCCCCTCGCATATGGCCTTGGAGATTCCGGCAGCTACGGCCGAACGCTCAATCTCGTCCAGAGCCCTGCGGCGAACTACCCCATCATACATGACGGAGAACAAAAGCGCTGGCTGAGCACTTTTGTTGTATTCCCCCGCAACCGTGTGGCGGGCGTGTATTTTGACGAGGGTGAAAAATCCATCATGCTCGGACCGGAGACCTACAGCATGACCATCAAGAAAGATGGCGCCGCGACATTCTACTATTTCCTCGGGACCATGGAACAGATCTATGCCTCCTATCTGGACGTCCGGGCGAAAATCGGCCTGCCCAATTTGTTGCCGAAGATCGGGCTTTTTGAACTTGGTTGGGAATCATGGGACGCTCTCGGCTGGAACTCCAACAGCGGGACGGTCAAAGCCGTTCTTCAGAAGTATCTCAACGAGGGATACCCGATCCGCTGGGCGGTCACGGGCTCGGGGTTCTGGGTGCCCGGCGGCACCACTACCAGCTTCGGGGAATTCGGACCGTCGTTTGCCGACCACCGGGCATTCAAGGCCTGGCTGAACGAACACAATATCCGTTGGCTGATCGGCCAGCGCATAAATTTTGTCCCATCCGGCGGGCCGTTTGTCCCGGCCACCACCAAGCGGAACGAGAACCAGAAAACCAACGAATACCTCGGCAACCCGCTCTCCGACACCGGCCTGGCGAAGGGCTACTTCGTTGTGGACGAGAATAACCAACCCCTGATGCTGACGTCGGGCATCTTCCCGCAGGTGCCCTGCTTTCTGCTCGATGGCCGGAAGCCGGAGGCCTCGCGCTGGTTCGCCGATGAGTTCAAGAAGTGGGGCGTCGATGGTATCAAAGAAGACACGATGATGCACCTCGGCACCCGCATTGGAATTTTCAACGGTCCCATAAGCCAGATCGACCTCGACGGATCGCTCGTCATGGCGCGATGCGGAAGCTACAGCGCCCCGGGAACCCTCCTCCGGGTCAATGACACCAGTGGTGCCGTCAACATGTCCCAACGCACCCCAATCAACTATCTACAATATGCGGCCAGCGGGGCTCCGAATGTCTATTCCGATACGGTTGGATTCCGCTCGATGAACAACGTGAGCACAACGATGCGCCATGCCTGGCTGTGCTCGCTGACCGCAGGCATGGCTCTCGGTGCCTATCCCGAAAAGTGGACCGACCAGCAGAAAGCGATGCTCAAAAAGGCAGTCGAGTTCCACTACCGGATTGTGCCCTACCTTTTTGACTCCGCAGTCAAATCCCACCTCACGGGTTTTCCACACACGCTGACACCACTCGGTATCGCCTATCCTGACGACCCGTCCGCTTCGGAGCCCGCGCACTTTCAGTGGATGATCGGCGACTCACTGCTCGCAACGCCTGTTCTGAGGAACCATCAGTCCGGTAAGATGGACATCTACCTGCCGGAGGGAATCTGGTTCGACTACGACACCGGGGAAAAGTTTGAGGGACCCAACTTACTGGAAAACTTTGCGATGCCCGTCGGGAAAACGCCCTGCTTCGTCGGAGGCAAAGGCATTTTGATTCTCCGGGAGGCTGAGGGGAAACCTCTGGAAGCCACCATCTACCCGGTGCAGAAATCCCCGGTCGGGTTTACCTTTCACCATCCGGACGGACGGACCAGCGGCCTGAGCATCCAGCCATGGAGCGGAGCGCCGAAGATTATGGATACAACAGCCGGCAGCACGGTTTCAGCAGATCAAGACCCCCGGACCGGGGCTGTCCGATTCCCACTGATCCCCGGGCACCAGTATTCGCTAACCGGCCGCTAGCATACCGATCCTCATGGCTACCCCTTCACAACCCGAAGCCTCCCGTTCGCGCCTCAGCGTTGGACAGCTCTGCGCCTACGGCTCGGGCATCATTGCCTACCAGTTCCCCCATGTCGCACTGGCCACGCTGGCCATGCCGATTTTCAACGTCGAGGTCGGGCTGTCCCCCGTTGTTGTGGGGGCCATCCTGATGATCGGCCGCCTTTGGGATGCGATCACGAATCCGGTGATCGGAAACCTTTCCGACAACACGAGAACCCGCTGGGGACGAAGACGGCCGTTTCTGGTGGCGGGCGCCATACTCACCGCGCTGGCCTATCCATTCGTCTGGCTCTCTCCGCCGGGCTGGGACCACTCCGCCCTTTCGGTTTACATCCTGATCGCTTCGTTGCTGCTTTACACGCTCTTCGCCGTTTTCTCCGTCCCCTACCTGGCACTCGGATACGAGCTTTCCTCCGACTTCAACGAGCGGACGCGGATCCAATCCTGGCGCTCGTATTTCCAGACTGTCTCGACCCTTTCGGTCGGATGGTTTCTGTGGTTTTGCCAGCGGCCGGCATTCGGAGATCCGGTCAACGGCGCGCGCTGGCTCGGTGTGATCGTGGGCGTCGCGATTCTCATCACCGGACTCATTCCCGGCATTTTCCTCAAAGAACCCTACTATCAGGTCGCACAGCGCACGAAACCCGAACCGCTCTGGCCCGCGCTGATGGGCACATTGAGGAACAAACCATTTGTCGTTTTGATGGCGGTCATCCTGACGCTCATGCTCGGCACCATGACGACCGACGCGCTCGGGTTTTATGTGCTCGCCTACTACGTTTTTGGCGGCGACACCCTGGCCGCCGGCGCGATGCTGGGAATGACCGCCACCGTCACCGGGCTTTCCGCGTTTTTGTGCATCCCCCTCATCAACACGCTTTCCGCGCGTCTGGGGAAAATCCAGGCGCTGAAGTTTTGTCTCTGGCTGGATATTCTGGTATCGGTCGCCAAGTGGTTCCTGGCCACTCCCGCGCACCCGTGGTGGTGGATCTTTCTCGGCATCTTCGGCCAGTTCGCCATGCTCGGATTCTGGATCATCGTGAATTCCATGAAAGCCGACGCCTGCGACTGGGATGAAATGCAGTCCGGCCACCGGCGGGAGGGCGCCTACAGCGCTGTCGGAAATCTTTTTGCCAAGGCGGCCATGGCGATGACCTACCTGCTGTCAGGCGTGCTCCTGCAGACCCTTGGCTTCCAGGCTTCACTGGGAAAGGTGCAGTCGCCCGACACCCTTTTCTGGATGCGCATCTGGTTTTCGATCGCGCCGGCGTTCTTTATCGGCCTGTGCCTGTATCTGATGAGCTATTACCGGCTCGACCGCGCCCGCATGGCGCAGGTCTCCAGCGAACTCGTTGGCCGGAGAGGGCGGGAAGCATGACCTGTGGGGAACATTGCCATGGGCACACATTTTACTCCCACAGTGTATTTAATATTCTGCTGGCACCATTCACCGAACTCTCCAAGCAAGTTACGAATTTAGCATGATATCCGCCCCTCCATCGCCCGCACGGGATTTGAAAATCGAACATCTGGCGGTTGATCTCTGCGTGGCCGGCGGCGGTCTGGCCGGAACCTGCTGTGCCATCACCGCCGCGAGACTGGGCCTTCGCGTGGCGCTGATCCAGGACCGTCCGGTGCTGGGCGGGAACAGCTCGAGCGAGGTCCGGCTCTGGGTGCTGGGGGCAACGTCGCACATGTATTCCAACAACCGCTGGGCCCGCGAAGGTGGAGTGATCGACGAGATCCTTGTCGAAAATATGCACCGAAACCCGGAGGGCAACGCTCTCATTTTCGACACGGTCCTTTTGGAAAAGGTCGTGGCCGAGCCCGGCATCACCCTCCTGCTGAACACGGCGGTCCACACGGTCGTAAAATCTCCGGAGGATGCTGACAAAATTGCGCAGGTCGAGGGATTCTGCAGCCAGAACTCGACCAGCTACCGCGTGTCGGCTGCTCTTTTTTGCGATGCCACCGGAGATGGCATCGTGGGCTTTCTGGCGGGAGCGGCGTTCCGGATGGGGGCGGAGACACGAGAGGAATTCGGCGAGGGATTCGCGCCGGATGAAGCCTTCGGCGGGCTTCTCGGGCACTCGCTCTATTTTTACAGCAAGGACACCGGGCGCCCGGTGGAGTATATTCCGCCTGCCTTCGCGCTGAAGGATATCGAGGGGGCTATCCCCCGCTACCGGGATTTCAAAGCCGGCGAGAGCGGGTGCCGGCTCTGGTGGATTGAATACGGCGGCCGGCTCGACACCGTGCACGATACCGAAACTATCAAGTGGGAACTGTGGAGGGTTGTTTACGGGGTTTGGAATTACATCAAAAATTCCGGCAAATTCCCTGAGGCCGCCAACCTGACGCTCGAGTGGGTCGGTCACATCCCGGGCAAGCGGGAGAGCCGGCGGTTCGAAGGCGACTACATCCTGCGGCAACAGGATATCATCGGACAGCGGGAACATCCCGATGCCGTGGCGTTTGGAGGCTGGGCTCTGGACCTTCATCCTGCGGATGGAGTTTACAGCCCGATGCCGGGTTGCACCCACGAACACGCACGCGGAAGTTACCAGATCCCCTACCGGTGCCTCTACAGCCGGAATATCACGAACCTGTTCCTCGGCGGCCGCATCATGAGCGCATCCCACGTTGCTTTTGGATCGACACGCGTGATGGCGACGCTTTCGCATTGCGCGCAGGCGATCGCGCATGCAGCGAGCCTCTGCACCACTCACAACCTCGTTCCGCGGGATCTTTCCAATGGGCCGATGCTGGAGCACTTGCAGCGGGGGCTGCTCAGGAGCGGCCAGCATATTCCGCTCAAACGCCTTTGCGACCCCGACGATCTCGTCGCAAAGGCTGAACTGACCGCAAGCTCCGAATTCGCGCTGCGTGAGCTGCCCTGCGATGGCCCGTGGCTGGATCTCGAGTGCTGGTCGTGGGGCCAGATGCTACCGGTTCAGCCGGGCGCATTTCCCCGGGTCACAGCACGGCTGAACGTGAAGTCCGCCTGCGAACTGAACGTCGAGTTGCGTTGCGCCCACCATCCGGAATATCACACGCCCAGCGTGATGCTGGCGGAAAAAACATTCCCGCTGGTTCGGTCCGGCGAACAGGATCTGGTCATCGACTTCGGTGTCTCTATCGCAAACGCATGTTACGTTTTCCTGTGTGTCCGAGGCGGCGTGCCGGTGCAACTTCGCTCCACCGAACTTCGCACCACCGGTCTCCTCAGCGTCAATTATCCGGTAACGAATCGGCAGCTCGGGCAGACCGATTGGCGGCTTCAGCCGGATAGGCCGGAACTGGGCATCATCGGCTTTGAGAAATGGTGTCCGGTTCGCCGCCCGAACGGCCAGAATCTCGCCCTCCGCTTTGATCCTCCCCTCACCCCATACAAGATTGAAAACCTTCGTAACGGCGTGCAGCGCCCGACGAGCCAAGCCAATGCCTGGGTGGCGGACCCATCAGATCCCAACCCGTCGGTGACGTTGACATGGTCCGAAGAACAAAGCATCTCCCGGATCGAGCTCTTCTTCGACACAGACCACGATCACCCAATGGAGTCAGTTCTCCTTGGGCACCCCGAAAGGGACATGCCGTTCTGTGTTCGCCACTATAGGCTGCTCGACGAGCGCGGCAGGGTTGTTTTCGAGTGCACCGACAACCACCAGACGCGGAACACCATCACGCCGAACGAATCCGTGAGCACACGAAGCCTGACACTCGAAATCCTGAAAATATGCGGCCCCGCACCCGCGGCGCTTTTTGAAATCCGATGCTATGACCACTCCCGATTCACCCCGTAAAGGCCCACCCTTCGTCAATCTTCTAGGCTACGATCTCGCCGGCCCGAAACGCTTCACTGTTCCCGGCGCACCGGACGGAACACCTTTCCGAATATGGAATGCGGAAGGGACGTCGGACAGTCCGCTCTTTATCGGAAGCGTCCACGGCGAGGCCGGAGAATTCACTTCGTTCCAGCCGAAAACGGATCGGGCCCGCTATGTCATCGAAGTAGATGATCACGGGCGCTCGCGACCGTTTCGAATCGCCCGAAATTTGCTCCAACGGTTCACCTCGCGTCTGGCCTACCAGCATTTCATTGATGTGCGCGGGCATACCGACCCGAAGTATTCCCCCGGCCACATCACCGGCGGAGGTCCATCCCGCGATGGTGGCGGACAGACTATTGAAGCCGCATTTGAAATTCTGCTGTATGCGTCGAACCCGGGGCTATTTGACCAATGGAGCGATGAATTGCCCCGGCGTGACATGCCGGATCTGATCGAACTGGCCCTGTGGCACGCCGAATTTTCTCATAACCATTACGCCTACCAAGGGTCGGCCGGAGGTTATGAACTCATGATCCGCCGTTTCGGTTACGAGGGGGATCCGGTGCAGTCCTACGACTACCAAAACCTTCTCGATCAACTGGCAGCCGTCTGTGCTGCGTATGGAACCATTCCGGGATTCAAGCAACACCTGACCCGCTCGGTTTATGGCGAATACCGGCGGATTTGCCTCGAAAACTGGGAGCGTTATGACCGGCACAAGGAAGTGAGATATTGGGTGCAGAGCGACAAATGGATTGATGAGGGTCGGAAGGAATTCAACGAACAAGGGAATGCCTTCGGTCAGGGAGTGATTCGGAACCTCATGATGTGGCTGAGCGAGAGCTCGATCGGTGTGCTCGGGAAAACCACCTTTGAGTGGTATGACATCGCCCTGGGAGGCGAGGCACAACCCGACAAATTTCTCTCCTACGCAAAAGCCTGTTGCGAGGACATCATCCACAACTGGAACCTCGAAGATCCGTGGCACACCTGGGCACTTCGAAACGCGGAGCACATCACACCGCAGGCGCTCGGACTGTTTCTGCTTCTTGCTCCCGAACACACCCCGCCCGGCACCCGCGAAAAACTCCGCGCCTGGGCGGACCAGACCATCCGGCTCAGCGACAATCTGTGGAACTACCGGAAACACTCTGAAGCCGAGTGGGCTCATGTCAAAAGCAAGGAGATCGGCACAATCGCCGGGCTGGCAGGATCACTCTTTCTTGCCTCACACGTTCTGGAAGATCCCAGGCTCGAGCAACTCGCATGGTCCAACGTCGGATTTCTTTTTGGAGCAAATCCGGTGGGAAAGATTCTTGGTGCCGCTTCCGCGTTGCGCATTCACAACAAAGGCCTGTGGCCGGGAACCACCTTCGAAGACTATTGGCCGGATTCACACCCCATGGGGACTGGGCGGCTTGGAGGCTGCCGGGGCTCCTTCGAGGGATCACCCATCAATAGCGCATTTCCGTATCAACCGGAAAAGTATAACAACCCTATCGAGCCTTGGTATTCGTGCGAAGGTTGGGCGATTACAAACCGGGCATGGATGGCGGGCATCGCTTTCTCCTCGCTGGGACGGAGTAGTCTGCGGGTGCTCGACCCGGTCTCTGGTCAGGAGCTAGCAGCGGTCCATCCGGGACAACCCGTGACGGTTGAACTGCAAGCCCCTGTTCATCACGAAACGAGCGAGAGCACAGTCGTCGGCGTGTGGAGCTACCACGGTGCAGCAGGCGGGATGCATGAAATCGTCCTGGTGGAAACCAGTCCCGGGAGCGGACTTTTCCGCAGGGAAATTCAAGCTCCCACTCTTCATGAGGGTAAATGGTCCCTTTCCTACGGTGGTTGGAAAATCGGCGCGGAGGTTGAGGTCACCATCCATTCGCCCGCCGATGGAGAGAAGAGATCGTAAAGACAGTCAGGAAAACGCCCCATGCATTCATCACATTCTCCTCCAATTCAGTGGCACCGTGAAGGAACTTCCGGACTCTTCACCAAGGTCTCGATAGATGGGGTTTCGCTGCCCATCTTCGGAATCAAGGGTCTTCTGTCTGCCGAAGTTAGGCCGGATCAGCATCCCGAGACCCGGATCGGACTTTCTCCCGAAAGATTCGAATGCGTTGCACTCGATCTGGAAACCCGACTCGATCATGCGGAGCCCGTTTCCAGTAAGAACGGCAGCGTTATCAAGGCCACGCTCTCGCTCACAAATCGCACTGCAGAGACAGTCAACCTTGTCGCCAGTTTCCAAAGTGGATTGCGCCCATCGCCCGGCATCGCTCTGGAAAAACTCTACTTTCCGCTCACTGCTCTCGGAACCCTGCCACACCCGGCTCTTGCCCAGCTCGGAGGAATCCATCAGATCGAGTCGCTGCGCGACGGTCCGGGTCCGGCGGAACGGATCGCGGGGCATTACCTGGAGCCGCTGGGAAGTGAACCGGAGACGCTGACAACGCACTACCCGCTTCTCATCCCGCTGGTCACACAACTGAATCCCTTGGCCCAAGTCGCCATCTCGTTTTTTGCGTCGCCGGAGTTGCCGTGGGCATTTGTGAGGGAAGGAAATGAACAAGGTGAAGCCACGTGGAGAATTCAGACCAGAGTGCGACTTCTGGCGCAGGAGAGCCTCACTCTGGAAGTGTTTCTGTCGGTCCACCAGAGCGCACCGGAAAGCGCATGGCTGCTGTTCCACCGTTTTTGCGGCCCCGCCGGACCTGAAACACCCGGGTGGGTTCGCAAGGCAAAGGTCCACTACTACGACTTTCTTTCCGCCGCCACGCCCGGAAGTCCGCGCGGCGGCGGCTTCATCGCCGATGCCGCACATTTTTCTTCCTTCAATGTCGGGCTGGCCACCCAGCACGGCTACTATCCGCATTGGGGCGACTACGTCCACCCCGAGCGGAAAATCTGGCGAGCGATGCCCGGAGATATCCATGGTGGATCAGAACTCTCTCTCGATGCCATGCGAAAACGGATTGCGCTTGCCCGGAAGCACGGCGCACGGGCAGGAATCTACATCCATCTGGTCGGATTCGACGATGCCTCGCCACTTTGGGACCAATTGAAACCCGCCGTCCGGATGGAGGCAGACGGCGGCAGTTCTCCCTTCTGCTGGAAGGGGCCGGACGTCGCGGGAACTTCACGGTTCATGTCGATTGCCAATCCGCTGTGGCGAGACCACCTCCTCCAGCAGGCCCGTTGGATCTTCGAGCTACTTGATCCCGACGCAATCGTGGTGGATGAAAGCTTCGGCGGGATCGGCTACGATTACGCCGCCGGATCTCCCGGACTGAGTTCGCTCTCCGCGATCGAGTTCTTCCGCGAACTCCGGACAATCGCCCGGTCGTTCGGTCCGGACAAAGCTGTGCTGACATCCGATTGCGGCTTGAGCTCCTTCGTTCTCTGGGCCGATGGCGAAGCGGGCGATCATGGCTATGCGGATTTGCTCGGCCACTGCGAATACCGCCGCGAACCCGTGCGCTACCTGGCAGCACTGGGGGACAAGCCATGGTTGCCCTGCGCGTGGCAGTGGCAGCGGTTCTGGAGCGAGCAGCTCGATCTCTTGATCAAAACCGGTGCGGGGATCGGCGTGGCCAACGGATGGCTCGACTTTGCCGGCCTCGCCGGACTGCCGGCGAGTGCCCGAAAAATCTATATCGACGATATCGCCGGATTTCCGTAATCGATTGGCTAGCCACAATACTGTTCACTTTGCTGCTAACGGAGCGTGGTCGTCCCGCCCGCGAACCTGAACCATGGCGGGCAAGATGCCCGCGCTCCTTTCTTAAGTGAACAGCATTGCCGCTAGCCGGGATCCGGCGATTGAGAACCTTTTTTTAGATTGGAAAGTCCGGACTCGAACGCTTCGCATCCTGCGTTGCAACCTCTACAAAAATCCCCATTTTCGGGGCTGGATCACTTCTGGAATTCCAGCGAAAATGTTTTTCCATCGGACTTGCTGAGATCGACAGACAGTTTGACGGGATTGAGCGAGAGCACTTTCACCCGCTCATCGGTCTTCAGCGCTTTGGATGCTTTTGCGGTCAATGTGATTTCGACTTTTGAGCCCAACTGGGTCGGGTCTGCCACGGCAACCCCGAGCTTGCCGTCCTTGTCCTGGACAAGCACGGCGGCCTTTCCGGAACTGGTGATTCCTCCGGATGAATGCGCTGAATCCATCCAGAAATTGGCCCCAGTCACCCCCCATTCCGCGCTCCGCACCGTCTGGGCCTTTGCACTGTTCTCCACGATCTCCACACCGGGCTTCTCCGCGTAGGCCTTGACCGCTTCCGCCGATTTTCCAGGGAGCAGGATGTAGGAGTAGGTGCCGCCTTTGGGGTTCAGTCCATGGTTGATCCAGAGGGTCAGAAAATTCCTGGTGATATCCACTTCCAGGATGTCCTTTTTGTTGGAGGTGCGCCAATTCCCGGTTCGCGCCTCGCGGAGAGCGTTGAGTGTCACACCACCTGGAAACACCCAACCCACATCCGTGCCGGGGACCGTGCCTGTCAGGTGCGCCCACTTTGCATCCTTTAACTCCGCGCTCCAAGCGGGCGTGTTGGGTTGGAGTTGACCATTGACCACAAACGCATTCTTTCCCTCGCCGTGGAGTTTGACGTTTTCCACGATCGTCTCAATCGGACGGTTGTCCGGGCTGTTGATTTCACTGCCGAGGCAGACGATCTGATCCTTGAAGAAGAACCAGGATTTCTGTGCGGTCAGTCCCGAGTCCGCCGCCACCAACCCCATGCTGGCAACGCCGAAGGCGTTGAGTTCGACCCCGCCGGCCCACGGGCTCGTCGAGAGCAGACCGTCTTTCGATCCTTCGTTAACCCCTCGCTCGTGGGTGTCCACGGTGATTCCGGGAAGCCGGTAGGGATTGACTGTTGCCCAGAAGTTGTCGTTGTAGCGGGAGTTGTCGCGATTGTAGAGGAAGAGCGCTCCCTGCCCCTGATACCAGCCCCGGCGGTTGGTGCCCTCGTTGATATCCTCGTGGGTCTTGATGCGCGTCGAGAACATCCGCAACTGCAGCGCGAAGTCCGGCTGGTGATGCATCAGTAGGTCGCTGTTGTAGAAAATATGGCTGCCCTCCCGGGGGGAAGTCAGGGGGATCGAAGGATCGTTCTTGATCCGATTGAGTGTGGCGATGGTATCCAATCCCATATCCGTCACATTGAGCTTGTTGAATTCCGGGAATGCCGACTTTTCCTTCTCCACCATCCATGTTTTCAGGATGGACGAGATTTTTGCCTTATCTTCCGGTTCGGCCGCCAATAGGAGGGATGGCAACGCGCTGAGGATCTGAGTCGAAACCGCACCGTTCTGGTGCCAGGACTGGCCCACCGAACGTCCAAGCGTCCCATACATGATGTCCCCGTTGAAGAACAGCGGCGCATAACCCTTGTAGACCCACTGGTTAAAGATATCCGCGCGGGGATCTTTGATCGCAAACGGCGAACCTGCCATCAGCTCTTTGAGCTGGGCAAACATCGTCAACGCCCCCCGGCCGTAGATGCCATTGTAGGGAAAATTCAAGTGCTGGATGAATGACCCGTCCTCATACATGCCGTCCAGCTGCACCTTGCCGTTTTTCATGATGATCGGGTTCGAACGGCTGTTCACCTGGTATTCACTGGAGATCAATTCATTGACCTGTTCGAGTGCCTTGGGGTCCTTCGCCAGAATGTTTCTCAGGGCATACGCATAGACGCCAAACATCCGGTTGAACCCGGTCGAGAAGGAAGTTTGGGAACCATACATCCGGTCGGGTCCCGGTGACTGTTTGACCATGGTCGCAATCTCTTTCTCAATAAAATCCTTGGAGAAATGCGGATAGAGAAGATTGAGCGTCAGCGAAATTTTCGCGGGATTGATGATTTCCATTCCGATCCAATCCGCTCCCAGGCAATTGATCGATCGCTCGTTGTAGCGATTTTCGTACAGCCACTTTATTCCGTAGATGATGTCCTCGAGAAGCTGTGGGTTGCCCTGCATTTTCGCACCGAAGCCGAGGGGGCCATTGCTTCCCACATAAGCCTGGGCCATGCGGGTGAGGCGGTCAAATTGTTCGACGATCGGCCATCCTCCGCCCTTGTTGGCGGAGATGGGCCGCTCCTTGTTGCCGGCCGGCGCATCGAACCACAGGTCAACGACTCCTTCGCCTTTCTGGATCGTTTTCCAATAGTAATAAGTCACCGCCTGCTCCTGGGCCACTTTGTCGGCAATGAGCGGATCACTCACATCTGCCCCCCATGCTTTCGTATACATCTCGGCCACATGCACCCGCATCTTGTCAATGTCGTCCTGGGGGCCCGGCATCACCGGAAGCAACCGGGGCTTTTGAGCGAGCACCGATTTGGGATCTGCAACCGGAACAAGCTTGACCGCATTCAAATTCGAGCCCCCGGGAACTCCCGTGGCATCTGCCGTCACTTTGCCGCTTGTTCCCGCTTTGAAAGGAAATGTTCCCAGAAACGCCCAGACGTTTCCGCCGACCTGATTGAAGAAAAGGGTCCGCTCCCCGCCATCGTAAATCACGCGGACGGGCAAATTCTTTGCAAGGGCACCCGTATACTGGTTTCCCGAAAACCAGCGCACAAAGACATCATAGTAGCCGGCTTTGGAAATCGTTGGAACAAACTCAACTTTTGCCTCATCCGGATTCGGTTTGCCCCACAATCCCAGATAAATCAGGGGTTCGCCTGTCATGCCAACTTTCTCCAGATCCTCAGGTTTGCCCGATACTTTCCCGACCTTGGCTTTGCCGAAAAGGTGGATGCCTTCTGGCGCATCCGCCTTAAGCATGATCGTCCCTTCCGGATCGGAAGGTTTTTCGCCGGCTCTCGCCGGGCAAAATGGAATCAGACCACAGAGCAGAAGAGCAGGAATGAGCTTGGAGGGATTCATGGGGTTCAGCATATTACTACGTTGATCAGTTGCATACCTTTCAAATAGCGTAGCCATCAATTGCGAAAAAGAAATGGAACTGACAGCGAAAAGTTTGTCCATTTCTGCACTCCACATGAAAAGCCAGGGCCAGCCGCTTTCCAAAAAGACGATATTGGGGGAATTTGCCTGGCCGTGGAGACAGCCCGTTCCGGAGTTCGCGTGGATCCTGGCGGGGCATCATGTCGCAAAGGGCAGCTATTCGTGCCTGCGGGACAAACCCGCGCGTTCGTGGGGATTGTTTTATCCCCTGAAGGGCCGCGGGTATTTCCGTTCGGGCGGTCAATTGGTGACAGCGGTTCCACATGAAGTTGTGCTGATTGAACCGAACGGCCTTCACGACTATGGAAAGGATCCCTCCTCCCCGAGCCTGGAGATGATCTGGCTCCACTTCCATCCACGACCGGAGTGGCTGCGCTTCCTCGACTGGCCACGTGTGGCGCCGGGGATCCGCACGCTGGAAATCCCCCGTTCCATGGATCGCAGGACGTGCACCCGGATTCTTCGAAACGTGGTCGGCTACGCCAAAAAGGGCACATTCGCCGACGGGCTTGCCGCGATGCATGGCTTGGAAGAATTTGTCCTATTCTGTCATAGGCTGTTTCCCCACCACGAGTTCTCATCCTTGGACACCCGGATCGAGGATTTGGCGATGTGGCTGAGGCAAAACCTTCGGCTTAATCCCTCGGTTGAGGAGATGGCTCAAAAGACCGGCATGTCCGTGTCGCACTTCGCCCATTCGTTTCGGAAACAAACCGGGCAAAGTCCCAAAGATTTTCTGGATCGTCTGAAGATTCAGGAGGCCAAGCACCTTCTGGAAAATACAAATCTGCAAATCGCAAGAATCGCCGAGCAATGCGGCTACGGAAATCTCTTCCACTTCAGCAAGCGTTTCCGGCAGGTCACAGGCCACAGCCCCTCGGAGCACAGAAAAATCAACGGGTAGCGGAAGGGGGCGCTAGCCTGTTGCATCACGTATTCACGGCACCCACTGCGTGGCTGCCAACTTGCTCAGCAACCTGTCTGTGCTTCTTTCGAATCCGTTGCGAATGGGGCATGGCATTGAGCATCCTCATAGGGCTCCTTCGAAAGATCGAACAACTGCGGACCATCACCAGCTTTCGTAACAGTTTTATACCGCTCGTTCATAATGACATTCCAGTCCCCCAATGCAGAGCAAACGCTTTCTCGATGGGATGCAGCCGCTCCTGTTGCGACAGGAACCATGGAAACGGCGGTGGATGCCGCTAAGGGGCAGGCTCCAGCCAACTCAAGGAACGTTGCAGACAAATCCTGCAACGATACGAGCGCGGGCGAGTTCTTCCCCTGGACGATCCCGGGCCCGGCGAGAATCATGGGAATCCGCAGGGCCGGATCCCGCCAGGTGGCTTTCCCCCACAACCCGTGATCCCCCAGCATCTCGCCATGATCGCTGGCAAACACGATCAGGGTATTTTCCCATTCACCCCGCTCTTCCACGAGGCGCAGGAAATCGCCGATGTGACGGTCGATGTTTTCAATCATTGCGGCGTAATGCCGGCGGCTCCGTTGGTGATCAAATTCGGAATACGGCGTATCTCCCGGATTGTGCGGAAGGGGAAAGGTCACTCCTTCCCAGCGGGCCGCCATGTCGGCGGTCACATCCATCGGCTCGTGCGGTCCCGCGAAATTGACCACAAGATGCCATGGCCGTTGGGAAGTGAAAGAACTGAGGAACTGTAGACCGTTTGCGGCAATCCAGTTGTCACAATACAGATGGTCGGGAAGCGCGGTCACATAGGCCCTCTGGTTCGCATCGGCGTTACGATGCTCACTCACATATTGTTCTGCGTAGCCGGCTGCGGCAAGGGCCGCCATGTAGGGGCCTTTCGGTCGTCCGGCCGCCACATACGATGCGCTGCCATCGAGTTTGCCTTCGTTGTCGATGCCGCTGGTGAATCCCCATTCCTCCAGCCCCAGTGATCCGTCAAGATTCCAATCCAGCGCCTCAGTGGGACACGCAAGGTTTTTGTGGAGATCAAATTTCCCGACACCACAAACCTCATAGCCTGCGGCACGCAGAGATTGGTAGTAAGTGGCCGCCCCCGACGGCAGGCATTCACGGTTGGAAGGCACTCCACAATCGGAATAGTTCCTGCCAGTTGCCAGGCATGCCCTGGCGGGGGCGCACAGCGGTGAAGGGGTGAAGGCATTCCGGAAGCGGATGCCCCGCCGGCAAAGTGCATCAAGGTTCGGAGTGCGAAGCGGGAGCGATCCTTCGATACCGAGCCAATCCGCACGATGCTGGTCCGGCAGGAAAAAGAGAATGTTTGGCTGTCTCATGATGGACAGTGGATACCGAGAGGACAAAATTTCCGGAGCCCTTCCTTCAACCGATGGCCGACAACTTCGTAATCCGCCCGACACTCAAGATTGACCAACTCACCCGGATCGGACACCAAGTCATAAAGTTCGAAGAAGGCCTCCCCACCATTTTGGGGACGATAAAGAATCAGCTTGGCAGTCCGGGTTCGCGCCATGGCGATATAATCGCCGTAGGGCGTCTGATAGTTCTCGGAAAAGATCATCTGGTCCGGATCCTGGGGAACGGCTCCAAGAATTTCTTTGGACCGATCGACTCCATGGATGTTTTCCGGAACGGCCAAGCCGGCCAGACCCATGACCGAAGGCAGCAGGTCCACCTGGCTGATCAGACCGTCAAAACACCGACCTGCCTGCAGGTGTCCGGGACGGCTTATCAGGCATGGCACTCGAACTGAGGCTTCATACATCAGAGCTTTTTCACATTGATGATGTTCCCCGAGCAAGTCGCCATGGTCGGATGTGATGACTACGAGGCTGTCCTGGCCAAACTTCCGCCGGAAGGCCTTTACGACCTCTCCAACACGAAGATCAAGGTGCCGGATGAGCCCGCAATATTGGGCGCGGATCTGGCGAATAGTTTCCCAGGGAAGAGAGCCGAGGTATCGTTCGTCCCTGTGACGCCTCAGCCAGGGATGCTTGGAATCCAATTGTTCCTCGGTCTCCCTGGGTGGCAAAGGCATCGCGGCCGGATCAAACATCTGGTCATAGGGAGCGGGTGGACAGTACGGGCTGTGCGGGGCGAGGAAGGAGGCGTAACAGAAAAGCGGTTGATTCGACGAGAGGCGGTCGAAGTGCGAGATCGCGAGGTTCGCGAGGAAGGTCGATTCGGTATGCGCGTCTTCCAACCGGCACCTTCCCCAATGGATGCGATCCCGGAGCCGCCTGCGCTCGGGGTCGTCATCGATTTCCACCGGATAAGCTAAATCATCCTCATCGATACCCTGTTCAAGCAACCACCGGCTATACACGGAATAGGGTCGTCGCGCGCGGAATGTTCCGTCGTGCAAAAAAACCTCATCAAATCCGAAATGGGAATCAATCGGATGATGATGGAGCTTGCCGAAACACACGCTGTGATAACCTTGTCGGGAAATTTCCGCGATCAGTGACGAGACCCCCGGGCGCGGCCCTTCATCATTGGTGAGCGCTCCGTGGGCACTGGGAAAAAGACCGCTGATCAAAGAGTAACGGGATGGCGTGCACATCGGCGATGCGCAATACATTCCAGTGCATTTGATACCCCCGGCCGCCACGCGATCGATCTCGGGGCTCGTCTCCGCTGGAAACCCGTAGCAACCGAGAAAATCAGGGCGCAGTTGGTCAATATTTATGAATAGGATATTGGGAGCACTCATATTTAGAGATTGGTTTCAAAATGCTTTGTATAAAGTCAGCCCAATCCGAGGAGGCTTCTCACGGGAATTTTCTGTCTGACGTGAATGATTAGTAATCACGACAGGGAGAGATGAAGCGCCCACGAGGCTGCCGCCTCGCGGCGATTCAACCTTAGCCGGAAACGTCCCGATGCAGGCAGTTCCTCCCAAGGAACAGCGAATCCTTGATTGTCGGTCGCTCCCTTGAGCAGACCAGGTAATGAAATTTCCACGACAACGACGCGGTGCCTGCCGAGCGGAACCCCAGCATCCACCCGCCCGGAAAGGGTAATCCCGTCCGAATCGTGATGCAGCTCGAAATGCGTCCGGCAAAATGCGCCTGCCGGATACGCCTCCGAAACACCGTCGTCCTCATACAGGAATGCCGATCCATTCGCTCCTGGATAGACATCGAGCACCAGCTCGGCGATATGCCCGGGGTGAACCGGATCATCGGGATTTTGTCGCGGGATGATGGCCCCCGGGCGCACGTAGACCGGCACGTCCGAGAGCTCTACCATGCGCGTGATTTCCCGATTCCCCGCATGACAAATCGCCGTTTCGAATTCCCACCATCCGCCGGCATTTCCTGTCGCAGGAAGATACAGCGACCGCTCGCGATCGGCAGAAAGCACCGGCGCGATCAGGAGATCCGGGCCGAAGAAAAATTCGTCGAACCGGTAGGCCGCCGGGTTGCGGGGATCCTCAAGGTAGAGCCCGCGCGTGACGGGGAGGCCGGTATCGTGATACTGCCGCATGGCGGTGTAGAGGTAGGGAAGCAGGCCGTGCCGAACCCGCAACCAGTGACGGCAAGCCCCGCCAAGCTCGTCGTCGTAGTCATCCGGGCGTCGGCTGCCGCTGCCGGGTGCACTGTGGAATCGCAGAATCGGATTAAATACCCCGAACTGCAGCCAGCGGAGGTAGCGCTCCGGATCAATCACCGGCGTGCCCGCTTTGTTGGTGCGGACCTCAGAGGCATCCAGAGCGAAACCACCGATGTCATGGCTGATCTGCGAGATCCCGGCACCGGCCGCGCGGATATTGAACTCGCACTGGAGGCGCAGGACGTCGTAGTCGGAGTTCGCGTCGCCGGTGAAAAATGCTCCGTAGCGGTGGGAGCCGAGACCGCCATGGCGCGCAAGGTGCATGCCCCGGCGTCCGTTTCTGACGGAATCCTCAAAGAACGACTTATTGCTCACGAGCTGCCCGGAGGTCGCACGCATCTGGCCCCGCGATCCGTCGTTCCACCAATAATCCAGCCCGAGGTCCCAAATATGCGACTGACACACCTTGCGGAACGCGCGGTTTTGCTGGCGGTTGCAGATATTGACCGAGGCCATCCGGACCGTCCTCCCCTTGTATTCGCGCTCCCGCACGACGACTTCGGGCCCGCCGCTTTTCACATACTCCTCAAAATGGCAATCGTCCTCGCGCACGTCCAGCGGGTGGTCGTTGAATGTCACCTCGAGCCCGAGTTCGTGGCAGCGGGCAAAGAACCGTGTCGGATCGGGAATCAGCTCCGGATCAAACTCCCAGTGCCCCCACCCTTCCTTGTGCCACTCCATGTCCATCACCAGGGTCGAGAGCGGATAGCCGTTCGCAGCAAACGATCTGGCGATGTCCTCGATTTCGTCCTGCGTGAATGCCGGCCACCGCGAAAACATGATTCCAAGGCTCTTGCGCGGTGGCATCGGTGCGGCACCTCCGAGCAAACGAAAGTCTGCCAGCGCCTGCTTGTAATCACTCCCGTATGCGAAAAAATACCAGTCCTGACTGCCCGGCCGTTCTCGCTCGACCGGAAAATCCTCCTCATCAAGCACGGCTCCGTCAGAATCGTTGAGGAAAAAATATCCGGACGCGGACAGAAGCCCCGGAGGAAACTTGCGGGCTTCTTTGTAGAGGTTGAACGTCCGGGCCGGGAATCTCCCGCCATCGCGCTCCGACATCGCATCACTCAGCCAAGCCCCGTTCCGCGCGGGTTCAGGAGGGGCCGGATGGAGTCCGGCGTAGAGCGGGTCGACCTCGTCCTGATTCCATGCGATCCAGGTTGAGCCGACCGCATCGGGTGCCTCCATCGTCGCCGGATGAACTCCATCCAGACGGCAAGCGGCTCCGGCGTAACGATCCAGGCTGCGCAGCGGGCCGCCAAGGTTTTGATAGTCGCGGTCTCCCGGACGCCAGAACTGCATGAAACGTCCGTCGCTCCAGCGGATCTCGAGGTTTGTCCGGTCGCAGGGCAGGTCATTGGCTTTGCTCCGGATTTCGAGTGCGCCGGTCTCCAGAATATCCCAGTCCCCCTCCTGCCGGATCTGCTGGATCGAAAGCTCTTTTTGCTCCGCATAAGCCACCATGCTGCGGCGGTCCTCAAAGCTCCCTTCCGGCGAATACTCGATGCGGACCAGCGTCGGGGAAAGAACCCGGAATCGTCGTTTTCCTAGAATCATGGAAGGCCGATATTCCACAAAACCATGCTCGCAACTCAACAACTCATTATTATTATTTTGAGAATGTTTTAAGGTTCTGAAATAAACAATTTCTTGCCTCAAGAGCCCCGCAACCAAATAACCGGCCACTCATCGCACGCCATGACCTCCCGCGAACGGATTCTTACCGCGATCTCGCACCGTGAGCCGGACCGGACTCCCGCAGATCTCGGAGCGACGCCAAGTTCCGGCATCTCGGCCATTGCTTACGCGCGGACCAGGAAACATCTTGGCATGAAGGAAGGCCACACCCGCGTCTATGATGTGGTCCAGCAGCTCGCGCAGCCGGAGGATGAGATCCTTGACCGCTACCGGATCGATGTCGTGGATGTCGGACGCACGTTCGACACATCAGACGCCGACTGGTATGACGTGACACTCTTCGACGGGAGCGCCGCGCAGTATCCGAAGTGGTTCCACCCGGAACCTGCCGCGGACGGCGGCTGGCGCGCTCTGGCACCGGATGGAACAATGATCGCCATGCAGTTGAAGGGCATGAACTTCTTCGACCAGACATGCTTCCCATGGCTGGATGATTATCCGTCCGGCATTCGGGCCGCGCTTCCCTCGGCGATGGGAATGGTTCACTGGGCCGCGCTGGCACACAGCCCGTGGGACCACGCCGGTGACACTGGGTTCTGGGAAACCCTGCGCGCCAACGCCCTCGCGCTCCGTGCCACGACCGACCGGGCGATCATGGTGGTCGTCGGATGCAACCTCTTTGAATGGGGCACGTTTTTGCGAAGGATGGACAACTTCCTCATGGACCTCGTCGCCGAGCCCGATCATGTGGAGGCTCTGCTCGATGCGCTTTTGGAAATTCATCTGGGCACGCTGGAAAAAGTTTGCCGGGCCGTGGGTGATATCGCGGACGTCTGCCGTTTCGGCGATGACCTGGGCACGGATACCGGGCCGTTCATGGCGCCGGCGACTTACCGGGAACTCTTCAAGCCCCGGCATGCACAGCTCTGCGGGTTTGTTCACCGGCACTCTAGGATGCACACCTTCCTCCACTCGTGCGGATCGATTCATGCGCTCATGCCCGATCTTATCGAGGCGGGATTCGAGATTATCAACCCCGTGCAGACCGCCTGCCGCGACATGGAGCCGGAACGGCTGAAGAAAGATTTCGGCCGCGACATCACATTCTGGGGCGGAGGCTGCGACACGCGGCATGTCCTCAATCACGGGACCCCGGCACAGGTGAAGGATGACGTCCGCCGCCGCATTGATATCCTCGCCCCGGGTGGCGGTTTCGTTTTCAATACGATTCACAACATCCTTCCCGACGTGCCACCGGAAAACATCGAGGCCATGTTCGAGGCGGTCGCAGAATTCGGAGGCAGCCGGTAAGCTGTCCGCATTTCGCCGATTGCTCACAAAAATATATCGTCGAACATCACGACCCGCTTTCACCAACCATTGATTATGTATGACATCCTCTCGCTTCCAAAACTGACCTTCCCCGAAGGCTTCCTGTGGGGATCAAGCGCCTCCGCGTATCAGATGGAGGGCGGAAATTTCAACAACGACTGGTTCCGCTCCGGCGAGCAGGGGAAGCTGTCCGAGCCGTGCGGGATGGCCTGCAACCACTACGAGCTGTATCGGGAAGATATCGCGCTGCTGAAGCGTCTGGGGCACCAGGTTTTCCGCTTCAGCATCGAGTGGTCGCGGGTGGAGACCTCGGAGGGAGTCTTCAGTGCGGAGGCGACCGAGCATTATGTGGACTGCTGCCGCCGGTTGGTCGAAGCGGGCATCAAACCGTGGGTGACGCTCTTCCATTTCACCAACCCGATCTGGTTTGCCGACAAGGGCGAATGGCACAAGCGCGAGAACGTGGCCTGCTTTCTCCGGTTCGTGGAATATATCGTGCCGAAGATCGCTCCTTACGTGGATCTGTGGCTGCCGATCAACGAATACAACTTCTACACCGGAGCCCCCGTCCAGCCGTCCGAGCATCACAAGATGGCAAACTACGCGTTCAACGTCCTCCGCGGTGACGCCGGGGCTTACGATATTATCAAGGCCCACTCCGGCCGGGCGTGCGCTTCACCGATGGCGTATCTGGCGCTCCAGCCCGCCCGCGCCCACGACGTCCTCGACCGCACGATGACCGACTACGCGGACTGGTGCGCGAACGGCTGGTATTACCATGCCATGCGGACCGGCGAACTCGTCTTCCCCTTCACCGACATGGAATACCTGCCCGAGGTCAAAGGGCGGGCGGATTTCTGGGGCGTGAACATGTATGCACGCGACCTGGTCAGCGCTCGCCACGCCAACTGCCGGGCCCCCCGCCACCACCACCGCTCGCTCACCATCAACAAGGCCCATGAAAAAAATCCGTGGGAGATCACCCCGGACGAGCTGATGGCGAATCTGCACCGCCTGAAAGACAAGCCGGTTTACATCACCGAAAACGGATGCAACACCGATGACGACAGGTTCCGCATCGCCTACATCGCGCTCCACCTGGCGGCCTTCCGCCAGGCGATGGATGACGGGGTCGATATCCGCTGCTACCTTTACTGGTCGCTCCTCGACAATTTTGAGTGGGGTTCCTACGACCCGAAATTCGGGATGGTGGGATTCGACCGGGACACCTTTGAACGCCATCCGAAGCCGAGTTCGGCATTTTTCCGGGATGTGATTGAAGCCAATGCGGTTTCCGGAAAGATGGTCGCGAAATATTTGGACCGGCTGCCATCGATGTTCCGGAATGAGACCCCGGGCAGATAAGTTTTTTCCAGAAAACCGAGTTTCCGAAACTACAGGAAAAACCGCTTCCGGTTTTAAAAATGCAGAATCCCTCAACCCGATCATGACCTTCGATCCTGAAACCATCCCTTTCAGTTGCCGGGGTTCGTGGCTTGGCTTCTCGTGGCTGCCGAAGGAACGCGTGTCATTCCGCGGACTCAAACCGGGGCTTTATCTCAGAACGATGCAAGGGGCGATCTCCGGCGGGCGCGAGGTGTTGCGTTTGGAGATGTTGAAGGGGAGGCGGCCGGTAACTCTTCAAGCCTCCGGTTCGCCTTCAGAGCTTCGCCTGAAGTCCAGCGCAGGCAGTGCCAGGGTGGTTTTCGCAGGCACCCGACACCTTCTCTTCCATGGCAAAGGCGCTGGCATGGCCTTCGAGGCCGAACCGGTTTGTTATGCCACGTTGCGCGGCGCCGGAGAGGGGCGCTGGGAATTGAACCTCATGGCCCAAAGGATCCAGCTGATGATCTGCGTGCGGAAGGGCCGGGTCCGAGTCACGGCTCCGTGGGAGGGCGCGCATTGTTCAAAGTTACGTTTCGAGATCCTGCCCGACGGCGACGGAAACTGGGAGCTCGGGATGGAGGAATTCCCAACGGCATGGGAACCCGCAGGTGGCGGCGCCGATATCGACCTGGCCGCGAAAAGAAGCCGTGAGGAATTCGATTGCTGGCTCAGGACCGTGCCCCAGGTGCCAGCGAAATTGCGGTGCACCCGCGAGCTTGCCGCCTACGTGCAGTGGGTAAGCCTGGTGGAAGCGCGCGGTTTCCTTCGCCGGGAAACAATGCTGATGTCCAAAAACTGGATGACCAACGTTTGGAGCTGGGACCATTGTTTCAATGCCATCGCGCTCGTAAAGCAGGATCCCGCGCTCGCATGGGACCAGTGGGCTGTGATTTTCGATCTGCAAAACGAAGCGGGCGCGCTCCCGGATTGCGCGAACAATGCCGACATCGTTTGGAATTTCTGCAAACCTCCGGTCCACGGATGGGCATTGTCCCGGATGCGCGCGCACGGGCTTCGCCTGACCACAAAAATGGCCCGGGCGGCCTGCGGCTGGCTGGAAAGGTGGACCGACTGGTGGCTGCACTACCGCGACGAAGACGGGGACGGCCTTCCCCAATACAACCATGGAAATGATTCCGGCTGGGATAACGCGACGTGCTTCAGCCACGGCATGCCGGTCGAGGGCCCGGATCTGGCCGCCTTCCTGATTCTTCAGATGGATGAAATCGCTTACCTGCAGACACAGCTTGGACAGCCGGCACGCGCTCGTCACTGGAGCCGGCGCGCCGATGATCTAATGCAACGACTGAACACCCACTCGTGGCGCACCGACCATTTCGTAGCGCCGCGCTCGGGCGACCATGCGCTTCCGGAAGGCGACAGCCTTGTGCCGTTCATGCCGCTGGTGCTGGGAAAACGATTGGATCCGGTCCAGCGTGGCCACCTCGTCCGCGGCCTGCGGAGGTTTATCACCCCCTACGGCGTGGCGACCGAAAACCCTCGGAGTCCGCTCTATGTGGCGGATGGATACTGGAGGGGCCCGGTATGGGCACCGACCACCTATCTGATTATCGATGGCCTGCGCTCGTGCGGGGAAAACGGAATGGCAAACGACCTGGCCCGCCGATTTTGCCGTGCCTGCGCCAAGGGTGGTATGGCCGAAAATTTCAACGCCCTGACAGGCACGGGTCTCAGGGATCGTGCCTACTCGTGGACAGCAAGCGTATTCCTCCTCCTGGCGCCCGGCGCCTAACATATGGATACCCGCCCACAACAGCACCTTCGGCCGAACATTCTTCTGATCAACTGCGACGACCTCGGTTACGGCGACATCGGTTGCTATGGCTCAACAAACAACCGCACCCCTCACATCGATCAACTGGCACAGGATGGAATCCGGTTCACGGATTTCTATATGGCTTCGTCCGTTTGTTCGCCGTCGCGCGGGGCGATGCTCACCGGCTGTTATCCGCCACGGATTGGATTTGGATCCTTCGAAGGAAAGGCCGTCCTCTTTCCCGGCCAGAGCGTGGGCCTTCATCCCAACGAGCGCACAATCGCCGCGCATCTCAGCGATCTGGGCTACGCAACCGCCCTGGTCGGCAAATGGCACTGCGGCGATCAGGATGGTTTTCTGCCAACCGACCACGGGTTCGACCACTATTTCGGACTGCCCTTCAGCAATGACATGGGGATGATGAAAGTCCGGCCGGACGTGGATCTGCCGCTGCCACTCATGCGCGACAAAGCGGTGATCGAGCAGCAGCCGGATCAAACGGCCCTCACCGAGCGCTACGTGACCGAATGCCTTTCCTTTATTCGGAAAAATCGCGAGCGCCCGTTCTTCCTTTACCTCGCACACATGCACGTGCACCTGCCGCTGCTGGTCGCCGGGCGGTTCCGCCGCGAGGGCGGCAACGGCGATTACGGGGCCGCGGTGGAATGCATCGACTGGGCCACCGGCACTCTGATGGCCGAACTCGAGGATCTCGGCATCGACAAGAATACCCTCGTCATTTTCACGTCCGACAACGGATCCAAGGGCATCAATGGTGGAAGCAACGGACCACTGCGCGGCGGCAAGGCAACCACATGGGAGGGCGGTATGCGCCTGCCGTGCATCATGTGCTGGCCGGCGGCCATTCAGGCCGGGCTGGTCTCTCATGAACTTTTTTCCTCGCTGGATTTTCTGCCGACGCTCCTGAGCGCATGCGGAATACAATCTCCCGATGGGCTGATAATTGATGGTTTGGATTTCTCCGCCTACCTCCGCGGTGAAGCGGATCACGGACCACGCGAAGAATTCTTCTACTACTTCATGGAGCAACTCTGCGCAGTGCGGAAAGGCCGCTGGAAGCTGCACGTCCGGCGGCCTTCATGGGGTGACCCCGCAGACCCGGCCAACACGGTGTGTGAACTCTACGATCTGGAGTTGGATCCGGGGGAGGCCACGGATGTTGCGGCATCGCATCCCGACATTGTCAGCAAACTCGAAGCGCTTCTCGATCATTGCCGGCAGGACCTTGGCGACTCCTCACTCGGCATGATCGGCAAGAATTGCCGCGCGTCTGGGAAGGTGAATCACCCGCGCACTCTCACGCAATACAATCCCGACCACCCCTACGTCGTCGCCAGCTATGATGGCGAAGCCGGATGACGGTCGCGCCCTGCGCGC
>CAZRIL010000080.1:0-25099 GCA_964600115.1 uncultured Chthoniobacter sp.
AGGATCAAAGCCGGGAGGAAGAAATTTTTCCGCACAAAACCAGCAAGCTATTCCGGTGCCAAAATCGGAGGCAATGGGGATTATGTGACAATTTCTTCACAGAAGCCTCCGCAGGGATTTTGGGAAAATGACGGAATCGTAACTTGAGAAGTTCCGGAAGAACGCACATGGTTCGCGCATGGTTACGGGGGATCAGGGAACCAGCTTGGTGGGCGGAAGGTATGCGCTTGAACGGAAACTCGGGCGGGGGGGAGTCGGCGAGGTTTACCTCGCGCTCGATTCCCAACTCAACCGCTGGGTTGCGATCAAGCGACTTCATGCCGGATCATTGGCGGCGGGTGAGCGCGCCGCCTCCGCCATCTCCGAAGCCCGTCATCTCGCAAGCCTCCAGCATCCGAACATCGTCACCGTCTTCGATTTTGTGGAGCATGGCGAGGACGTGATGGTCGTGATGGAGTTCCTGCACGGCCGGACTCTTGAGGAACTCGAAGCCCCGCTGCCGCTCGAAGACTTTGTGGAGATGGCGGGGCAATCGCTCGAAGGCCTTGGGGCCGCCCACCGGATGGAGATGATCCATAGGGACATCAAGCCCGGAAACATTATGCTCGCGGCTCTTCCCTCCGGACAGTTTCAGGTGAAGATCCTCGATTTCGGACTTGCGAAGATCATCGACTGTCCCTCACCGCAGACCATGGATCACACCGGTGCGCTGCTCGGCTCTGTTTTCACCATGACTCCCGAGCAGTTGGACCGTCGTCCGCTCGACCACCGCTCGGATCTCTATTCCTTGGGCTGTGCATTTTACTATTCCCTGACGCTACGATATCCCTTCGAGGGGGAAACGATTGTCGCCGTGATGGCTGCCCACCTCCAGCACTCGGTCCGTCCGCTGCAGTCGCTGCGCCCGGATCTGCCCCCAAGGCTCTGCGGGTGGGTGCAGAGCCTGTTTGCGCTGGACGTGGCTGCCCGGCCCGCGGATGCGGGCGCCGCCGCCGCACGGCTCAAAACGATTGCAGCCGGGGATCATGGGCAAAAGACCATCGTCGGCACCCCTCTTGTTTCCACCGCTGGGCGCCCGGTGAAGAGCAAGCCCCGTCGGCTTTTGGTGGCCGTTGTTTGCGTCGTGTTGGCCGCGCTCGCCGCGGTCGGAATTGTTTATCTGAAAAGCCGTCCGGATGCGGAAACGGTTAGCCCGCCACCGGTTCCGTCCACAAGTCCCGTTGAAGAAGCCGGGACGATCGATGCCGGGAGCAGGAATCAACTTCTGGCCCTTCTTGGGAAACCGGCCGTTGTCGAAGGCACGATTTCCAGAGCGGGAGTCAACAAGACCGGGACGATCCGGTTTCTGAATTTCCAGGGCGGATCCCGCGGCGACCTCGCGCTTGTCTTTTTTGCAGGTGAGGGGGATTTTTCGGCAGCGCAGCTCGAAGCCTATGTCGGCAAGAGGGTTCGGGTTTCTGGGATTGTCACCGCCTACCAGGGCAACCCGCAGATCGAAATCCGGAACTGGTCGCAGATCACTGTCGAATAGTCGCTCACGGCAAAAACTCCCGCAGCCGTGCCTGCGCTGTCCGGCCGAGCGGAAATCCCGCCGGCACGCCGTCGATTACGAGAATGGCGGCATCGCGCGATTTGCGGTCGATGCGGATCACGCTGTCGAGATTCACGATCAGCGAGCGGTCCAGCCTCACAAACGGTGGCGCCGGCAGAAGCTTCTCATAGTGCCCGAGTTGCTGGCAGATCATGAGCGCCGGGGAATCCTTCAGGTAGATACGTGTGAAATCTCCGTCGGCCTGCAGCGCGGGAATCGAGGGGATTGGAACGACTGCCGTCCGCTGGGGAGTCCGCAGGCAGATCCTGTCTTCCTTCGTGTAGGGCGGGGCGGCATCCCCGCCGCTGTCTGTTGAGCAAGCCGCCTCGAGCCTGCGGATAGCCTGGGCGAATCTCGCCGGGCTCACCGGTTTTAGCAGGTAATCGATCGCCTCGACATCAAAAGCCTGTGTCGCATACCGGGCATGCGCGGTGACGATGACGATTTGAGGAGGGTCCTGTAAGTCTCCCAGCAGATCGAACCCCGTGGCGCCCGGCATCTGGATATCCAGAAAAACTGCGTCCGGCTTTTCCTTCCGGAGGAGCTTCAGAGCGCTGCTCTTGGAATCGGCCTCGCCGATGATTCGATAGCCGGGATGCGCGGCGAGCAGGTGGCGAAGACCTTTTCTCGCGAGCGGCTCGTCATCGACCAACGCTACACGGCGCATGGCGGCCCCTCCAGCTCCAGCGTTGCCTCAACGAATCCCTCATCGCCTCCAATTTGAAAGCTGTGCAGGCCGGGATAGTGAATCTCCAGCCGCCGCCGGACGGTATCCAGGCCGATGCCGTTTTCATTTTCCCGCGAAGGCGGTTGTCCGGAATTCCTCACCAGCAGTTTGAGGTGGTTCCCTTCGCGCTCCGCAGAGATCGCCAGCGTCCAAGGCGGCGGGCATGTCGAAAACCCGTGCTTGAACGCGTTTTCCACCAAGGGCTGGAGCAGGAAACTTGGCACGATCGCCTCCCTTGCGGATCGTGAAACGTCAATGCTCGTGACCAAATGGTCGCCGAAACGGGTTTTCTGAATTTTGAGATAGGCCGCAGTGGCGTCGATCTCCACGGCAAGCTTTGTGAGAAGCTGGTGCCGGTGGTCGAGCGAATACCGCAAATACGACGCCAGTTCCTCCACCATTTCGCCCGCCGCCGCCGGATGCGATGGGATTTCCGAAACGATTCCATTCAAGGAATTGAAGAGGAAATGCGGGTCGAGCTGGAACCGCAGCAGCTGGAGTTCCATCCGCTGGGATTCGGCCAGCGCCTCGGCCGCACGAAGGCTCTCCCTGTGTGCAAGCACCTCGGCCTTCACCCAGAAATACCCGAGCGTCCATGCCATGTAGAGAACCCACATGGAGATCGAGAGCAGGAAGAAGCGCTCCCAGATCGACCATCGTGTGGGCGGCCAGTTGACAAAGTAAACAAACGCCTGCACGAGCCCTGCCTGGAACAAGCCGGCCAGGAGCGTTACGGCAGCGGCCTGAAGCAGAAAAAGCGGACGAAGAAACCGGCCCGGCCCGAGGCTTTTGTAGAACTCCCTCAGGACGCCGCTCAGCAAAAATCCCAACGTCTCGGCCCCGAGCGTCAGCGCGACCGCGCGCTCCAGATCCTGGTGCATGATGAAGCGCGTGAAGAACGCCAGCACGGCGATCCCGCACCAGACCAAAAAATTGATCCGCCAGAATCTCGGTGGGTGAAAAAGCCGTTGTCGCAGCAAGTCGAGCACGGGCGTATCGTGTGGCGAAATGCCGGCCCGGTCAACGCGTCAATAGGGCCGGCCTGCCGGACTCGCAGAGTTTTCCGCCCGATTCGTCGGGTCGTCGTGGAAGTTTATTGCGTCGCATGGAAAATCAACCTGCAAACACCCCATATGAAAACCATACTTCCATTCCTTGCGATTCTGCTCCTGTCGGCAATCACCTCGTTCGGCCATGGCTCCATGGCGGATCCGATCAGCCGTTCGTATGAAGTCTTCCTGGAAAATCCGCAAACGCCGGACACTGACGCCGCCCGGGCGGCAATCGCCGTCGCGGGGACCCAGGCGTTCTACGACTGGCACGAGGTGAACCTTCGGGCACCCGAGCACAATTACCAGGCCATGATCCCGGACGGAAAACTTCCGGGAGTCGGGCGCGACAAATACGCAGGTTTGAACCTTGCGCGCACGGACTGGCCGGCCACACCGGTCGTGGCCGGTCCGCGGCTCTGCAGGTTCTATGCCGCCACTCCGCATGAGCCCAGCTACTTCAAGGCATACCTGACCCGTGAAGGTTACGATCCCCTCCAGCCACTGCGCTGGTCGGATCTTGTCGAGATTCCAGGTGGTGAGACTGCCGCGCTCGACGGCATGAACTACTTTATGACTCTCACCCTGCCCGCACGCACAGGGCGCCACATTCTTTATGTGATCTGGCAGCGGATCGATCCGGCGGGCGAAGTCTTTTTCTCGACCAGCGACCTGGATTTCGGGGGTGTCGATTACGGTCCCACCCCGGCTCCGATGGTCGCCCCTCCTGCAGAGGAGCATGATCACGAACACCCGACTCCCACGCCGACACCCACCCCAACCCCCTCACCGAGTCCGGTTCCGGGCGCTGCGAACATCACGGTCGAATACCCGCAGGCCACTGTCACCTTTAAGGTCACAAACGATTGGAAGAGCGGGTTCCAGGGGGACGTGTCGATCAAAAACAAAACCGGACAACCACTGCGTGATTGGAAACTCGCATTCGTCCTCGACCGGCAGATCGCCAGCATTTGGAACGCCCGCGTTGCCAGTCGCGAAGGCACGCTCATCCGGTTCGACGCCGCGACAGTCGCCTGGAACAAAGATGTGCCCGCGAACGGCACAGTGAGTTTCGGCTTCACGGCAACGCCCGGAAGCATCCTCCAACCGCCGGCCGGCTTCACGTTCTCCGCCCAAGGAGTTCAGCCAACCCCCACGCCCACGCCTGTGCCCACGCCGATCCCAACGCCAACTCCGGTCCCGACACCCACGCCAACTCCCACACCGGTCCCCACGCCGACACCCACGCCGACACCGGTGCCTACTCCAACGCCGGCTCCCGGAAACGGGAATGCCGTTGCCGAGTTCCCGCAGGCCACGGTGACATTCGCTGTGACTAGCGATTGGGGGTCAGGATTCCAGGCCCAGGTTACGATTAAGAACAAAACAAGCCAGGCCCTCCGGGATTGGAAAGCCTCGTTCCGGATGGATCCCACGATCTCCTCTATCTGGAATGCGCGCGTCGCTTCGAAGACCGGAACCCTCCACACATTCGATGCCGCGACATTCACCTGGAACAAGGACGTTCCCGCTGGCGGCACGGTGACCTTCGGCTTTATCGGGAATCCGGGCCTGGCCCGCAAATCTCCGACAGAGTTCGCGTTCACGGCTCAGGGAACAACGCCCACGCCGACGCCTACCCCCGGTCCCACCCCAACGCCGCCACCGGGCCCCACGCCGACACCAACGCCAACTCCCGGGCCCACGCCCACGCAAACTCCCGGAGTCAGTCTGGAGGATGTCTCCGCCAGCGAGCCCACATCGGGGACAACCATTATTCAGGTTCCGGTGAGCATCTCACCGGCTCCGACAGCAGCTGTGAGCGTCATGTATCAGACCAAGGAGGGTTCTGCTAAAGCCATGTCTGACTATGTTCCCGCCTCGGGCACGCTGAGCATCGCCGCCGGCGAAACCCGGAAATCCATTCCTGTCACGATCCAGGGCGACTCACTCCCCGAGGGTGCCGAAACATTCACCATCGAATTGGTCTCGATCACCGGCGGAGTCCTCTCCCGAGGCATCGCAACCATCACGATCAATGAGGGATCCGCTGTGACATTCAACTACCCTGAAGTCCTGCAAAAGTCCCTCTACTTCTATGATGCGCAGCGCACCGGAAGGCTCCCGGAGAATTTCCGTGTCCCGTGGAGAGGCGACTCCGCGCTGACCGATGGGTCGGATGCCGGCCTCGACCTCAGCGGCGGCTTCTTCGATGCAGGTGACCACGTGAAGTTCGTCCTGCCGATGACCAGCACGCTCTCGCTGCTCGCCTGGGGAGGAATCGAATACAGCACGGCCTACGATCAATCCGCTCAGCGTGCCGCACTTCTCGACGTCATCCGCTGGGGTACCGACTGGCTCATCAAAGCCCATCCATCCGACAACGTGTTTTACGGGCAGGTCGGCAATGGATCGCTGGATCATTCCTATTGGGGCCCGCCGGAAACGATGACGATGTCGAGACCATCCTATGCGGTGACGGCCTCCAAGCCGGGTTCCGAAGTTGCAGCCGAAGCCGCCGCCGCGATGGCCTCCTCGTCGATGCTCTTCCGTGCAGGTGATCCGGCCTATGCGGACACACTGATCAGCCATGCCCGGAAGCTCTTTGCATTCGCCGACACGTATCGCGGAAAATACACCGACGCGATTCCGGATGCCGCTTCCTTTTATAACTCGTATTCGGGTTATTATGACGAACTCGCATGGGCGGCCGCCTGGCTGTATCGCGCCACCGGCGAGGCCGCGTTCCTCACCAAGGCCGAGCTGATCTACAGCCAGAATCTCGCGGGACGTTCCATGAAATGGACGCATTCCTGGGACGACAAATCCTACGGCGTGACCATCCTCCTGGCGCAGATCACGGGCAAGAGCATCTACAAAACGGCGGCGGAAAAATGGCTCAACTTCTGGACCGTCGGCGAGAGCGGAAGCCGGATTGCCTACACGCCCGGCGGCCTCGCGTGGCTTGATCAGTGGGGCTCGCTCCGCTACTCGGCCACCACCGCATTCCTCGCCTTCGTCTATGCGGACCGGGTCGGGGATGTCGGCACGCGATACCGCGATTTTGCAAAGCGCCAGATCGACTACATCCTCGGACAGAACCCGAACTCGCGGAGCTATGTCGTCGGCTTCGGCAACAATCCACCGGTCAACCCGCACCATCGCGGGGCCCATGGATCGTGGAATGGAAACATCACCACGCCGGCAAACAACCGACACATCCTCTTCGGCGCCCTGGTTGGCGGTCCTTCTTCAGCCAGCGATTCCGCCTATTCCGATGACCGGTCGAACTACGTCACAAACGAAGTCGCGCTCGACTACAACGCCGGGTTCACAGGAGCTGTCGCCCGGCTCGCGCAAGGCTCGACCGGACAGCCGGCATCGAACTTTCCGCCGCCATCCGAGTCCGGCGTGATCACGGACGAATACTTCGTCGAGGCATCGATCAACCAACAAGGCGCAGGATTCACCGAGATCCGGGCCCTGCTGAACAATCGCTCGGCCTTCCCGGCCCAGGGTTCGACGGCCTTCTCGATCCGCTACTTCGTGGATCTGAGCGAGCTCTTCGCGGCGGGCTACACGGAATCCTCGGTCACCGTGTCCGGGAACTATATCCAGGACGGCCGGGTCGTGCCCGGACTCCAGGTCTTCGATGCGGCCCGCAGGATCTACTTCGTCGAAGTCGATTTCTCCGGCACGCTCATCCAGCCGGGAACCGGCACATCGTTCCGGCGTGAGGCCCAGTTCCGGATGACCCTCAAGCAGGGCGTGCCTGCCACGGCTTGGAACCCGGCAAACGACCCTTCCTTCAGCGGGCTCACGAGCGGCAGCGCCAACCTCATCAAGACACTCAAGATCCCGGTGTATGAAAACCGGACGATCCTGACCGGAACGGAGCCCTGAACAGAAATCCGGAAGTCGCGCAGCTGTGGTGGTTGCCCCGATGGGCAACCACTACCCGATGACAAACAGCAGCAGGCCGGACACATAAACAATGCCGATGCCAATCAGCAATCTTCCAAGCCATTTCGGCGGCAAAGCCCGGCTCTGCCCCGGACGTAGATGAAAAGCAAGACCAAGCCAGCCGACGAGGAAAATGGCGACAACCATCATCATCTGAACACGCAGAGTCTCTGCTCCTGGCCGGGGAACAACGGTCATGGCGGAAAGGGCCAGGACTGCCAGCAAGCTCATCAACGCGCCAACCAATGACATGATAAAGAGTGGTCTCACGCTATGTCGCCGGCAGTTCTGCAATCTAATCCTTGATGGCCGCCCATCGTGGCCTCGTAGGTCCTGATGAGCTGATGCGTGGGCGCCGCTTGGGTAAGTGCGCGCGCAACGAGGATAAATTCCGGAACCAAAAGCGCACTGCGATACGAACGGACAGCTCTCACGATCGGAAGACCATGCCCCACACGCTCTGCTTCACACAAGTCCCGATGCAAACCTCCTTCGAAACACGCGGGATCATGTCGATCCTGGGGGATTGCTCAGACAGTGATTCGTAAGGCGCCATTTTTCCACCACGCCCCGAATCGCCCTATCCTTTGGCCCTTTCGGCACAATCGCGATCCACTGGATTCATTCCGAAACCCCGGCCTGAACGCGGGCATCGGCGGTGTTGCGCTCCACGAAATCCACCAGGATGGCGCATATTTCAATTCTCTGCTAAGGTTGGTTGATGTTTGAGATCAAGCCACGGGACAAAATGGTCGAGCGGGCACTTCTGGTGGGTGCCTACGGCGATCCATTGCTGAAGGCCGATGCGCAGGACCTTCTCGAGGAGTTGGAGGAACTGGTGAACACGCTCGGCATCCCCGTCATCGAGCGCCTGCTTGTTTACAACCGCGAACCTCATGCGCGCTATCTGCTCGGGTCGGGAAAGGCGGAAGAGGTTTGCGGACACATCAGCGCCGCCAATTGCGATGTCGTCATTTTTGACAACGAGCTGACCCCCGCCCAGCAGCGCAACTGGGAGAAGCTTTCCAAGGTCGTTGTGATCGACCGGCGGGAGATCATCCTCGACATCTTCGGCGCCCGGGCGCAGACCCGCGAGGCGAGGATCCAGGTCGACCTCGCGCGCATGGCCTATTCCCTTCCCCGGCTCACGCGCGCCTGGAGCCATCTCGGCCAGCAGGGTGGAGGCATCGGAGCGAAGGGAGAAGGCGAGAGCCAGCTCGAGCAGGACAAGCGGAAGATCCGGGGGCAGATCGACCGGCTCAAGAAGGAACTGCACGGCGTGCGCAGCTCGCGCGCCACACAGCGCAAGGACCGGAAGCGCGCGCCCGTGCCGAATGCGGCGATCGTGGGCTACACGAATGTCGGCAAATCCTCGCTCCTGCAAAAGCTCACGGGCGCGGACGTGCTGGTCGAGGACAAGCTCTTCGCCACGCTGGACACGACGACACGAAAAATCGCGCTGCCCAACAAGCAACCACTGCTTCTCACGGATACCGTCGGTTTTATCCGGAAACTTCCCCACGAACTGGTGGAGTCGTTCAATGCGACCCTTGAGGAGGCCGCGCACTCCGACTTTCTCATCCATGTTCTCGACGCCTCGCATCCGCGGGTCATTGAGTTTTACAACACGACGATGGATGTCCTCTCGGACCTGGGAGCCGACACCAAGCAAACCCTGGTTGTCTTCAACAAGATGGACAGGGTGGCCGACGACGGGACGAAAGAGGTGCTCCGGAAACACTTCCCCGGTGCGGTTTTCATCTCGGTGCATACCGGGGAAGGATTCGATAATTTGATCGGGAGGATCTCGGAGTTTGTCAGCGATGGCACAAGGAGGGCGACGCTCCGCATTCCGCTGGCCCGCACCGACATCCTTGCCCGCCTGCACCGCGAGGGGGTGGTGCACCAGACCGACTATGAGGAGGACTCCATCCGGGTGAGCGCAACAGTTCCCGAGCGTGTCATGGAATCACTCCGGAGCTACCTCGCCGAACCCGCCCTGAGCCCGTGTTGAATGGTTCCTTGATCCCCACGGGCAAGTCCGGGCGGAATTTTTTCTTCCGCTTCCTACGGCCGTTTCTTTTTATTTTTCTGGCCGCCGGCGCGATGGCCGCTCCGCTGCCGGTCATCTTCGACACAGACATGGATTCCGATGTCGATGATGTCGCCGCACTCGCCCAGCTCCATGCGATGGCCGACCGGGGCGAGGTTGACCTGCTCGGGGTCATGGTGTCGGGACACAACGAATGGTCTGCCCCCTGCGTCGATGCGATCAATACATTTTATGGCCGCCCGGATCTTCCGATCGGTCTTGTCTCCGGGAAGCGCGGCATCCGTCAGGACAGCGCGTATGCCCGTGAGGTGGCGCAGGCGTTTCCACAGGACTTTCAGGAGAAACACGAAAAAATCGAATCCGCCGCACTTTACCGCCGGCTCCTTGCCGCGCGCCCCGGGCGCGATGTCGTGATCGTGAGCGTGGGGGACCTGACAAATCTGGCGGCATTGCTTGATTCGAAGGCTGATGATTCCAGCCCGCTTGACGGCCGGGCCCTCGTCGAGGCGAAGGTCGCACATTACGTTTGCATGGGAAGCCGGTATCCCGCCGAGACCGATCCGGGCGATAAGAAGTGGGGAAATTTCCGCCCGGACCCGGAATCCACGCGCGAGGTGGTCGAAAACTGGCCGGCGATGCTGACCTTCACCGGTGGCGGGGCGTTTGCGGATTCGATGGCGATCGGGAAGGAAATCGTCAAGCTCGACCCGAAGGTCTGGCCGGTAAGCCTCGCGTATCAGAACTATTTCGAAAAAATGAAGAACGGCCCGGTCAGGCACACAGCGGATTCGATCGCCGTGCTCGTGGCGGTGCGCGGATTCGACCCCTGGTTCAAGGTCGTGGACCGCGGGTCCAACCACATCGATTCCATCGGCCGCAATGCATGGCTCGATGAACCGGATGCTCCGAACCGGCGGTATACCTCGGAGCTGGTCAACAGTGCGGATGCCCCCAAGGTGGCCGCCTTGATCGAAGCGCTTTCCACGGAACCGCCGGGGCTGCGTCCGTTACCCACACCACAACCATGAGCGGATACCCCCTTCCCGGAACGAAGCCGGTTGAGATTCTCGTCGACACCGATATGGCAACCGACTGCGATGATGCGGGCGCCCTCGCAGTCCTTCATGCACTCGCGGCAGCCGGCGAAGCACACATCGCGGCAATCGTTGTCAATAATTCGGATCCGGCCTCCACCGGGGCCGTGGCTGCCATCAATGCCTTCTACGGCAGGCCCGGAATCCCCTTGGGTTCCTATCAAGGTGAAGAGATTGGAACCACCGCCGGAATTTTTGTGAAGGCCCTGGCGGCGGACACCGCCTCCTACGGTCACACCATCCGTAGCCGTGCGGACGCACCGTCGGCGCTCACGGTTTACCGTCGCGTCCTTGCAGGGCTCCCCGATCAAAGTGCGGTGATTGTCAGCATCGGCCATCTGAATAATCTGCACGAACTGCTCCACTCGAATCCCGATGAGCACAGCCCGCTTCCCGGCATTAACCTGATCCTCGAAAAGGTCGCGCGGGTTGTCATCATGGGAGGGGATTATCCGTCAGGAAAGGAACATAACTTTTTTGCCCGCGGTTCCCACCGGGTTACGGCTGATGTCGTGAACCATTGGCCCACGCCAATCCTGTTTTCTGGATACACGCTCGGTTACCGGATCACCACCGGTCCGGGGCTGGCCGTTCTCCCGGTCGGACATCCCGTGCGGCGCGCCTACGAACTTCATCCGACCCGACCGATGGAAAACGGGAGACCCAGCTGGGATCAGACGGCTGTTCTCGCGGCAGTCCGCGGGCCGGAGTCCCATTGGAGACTGAGCGAACCGGGGTTCACCCGGGTCGCGCTGGACGGTTCCAACACATGGGAGCCCTCACCGGATGGTCCGCATGCTTATCTCATCGAGCGGGATTCCCCGTCACAGGTGGGCAGGGAGATCGAGCGCCTGATGGTCGCGGCGGGCAGGGATTCTGAGCGCACCGGCTCCGGATAACGCCTGGTTTCAGGGGCAAGCCATCCCGGACAAGCGGAATCGACCCAACGCTTGCAACCGGTTGGGTTTCAAATTAAAAATCAACCAGCCCCGCAAGGGCATCCGATGATCAATCTGGAGTCAATAAAGGCAGGGTTGGAGGCCGGGGAGTTTTTTCTCGAGTATCTGCCGACTATTTCTCTGGATGATGGTCGCTGCATCGGGGCGGAAGCGCTCGTCCGGTGGAGGCGCTCCTCCGGCGTGGTCCCGCCGCAGGAATTTATTCCGCTGATTGAGGGAACTCCGATTTCGGGGCTTGTGACATATTGGGTGATCGAGACGGTGGCGGCGGAGATGCTTGAGTGGTTGCGAGCCCAGCCGGAGGCGCAGTTGAGCATCAACGTTCCGCCCGAAATCCTGGGGCGTGGAGGGATGGAGTATGCGGCCAAGAAGGCGGGGCTCTTCGATTTTATCAGCCAGTTGATTGTTGAGATCACGGAGCGGGGTGTGCCGGACATGATGGGGGTCGAAGCGATCAACAACAGCTGGGGAATGGGGCTTCGCGTGGCGCTGGACGATGTCTCGTTTGCGAGCGGAGCCAATCTGGCGGTTTTGGCCCGGAGCAACTTCAGCATCCTCAAACTCGACAGATCGCTTATCGCGCAGATCAACCCGGACTGCCCGATGCCGGAGTGGCTGAGGGGGGTGGCGGCCCTGAGGCAGACATCGAAGCTGGTGGTGATCGCCGAAGGGGTGGAGACGGAACAGCAACTCGAAGCGCTCCGGTCCGCGGATATTCAGGCGGGGCAGGGCTTCTATTTCTCGCCGCCGATCCCGGCGGAAGCGTTCATTGCCTACCATGTCGGGCAGCAGGGTTACGCCGGCTGAGGTTTCAAGGCCTGGAGACCGGGCCTACTTGTCCGGCCCGGTGAACGAACCGCTGGAGATAATCCCGCAAGTGGTCCATGTTGGCTCCATGTCGCAGCGACCGGACCTGAACATCATTCTTCGCGATATGCCCCACAAGCCGGGCGTGTATGTGATGCGCGACAGGCTCAAGCATGTGATCTATGTCGGCAAGGCCCGCGATCTCCGCAAGCGGGTGGGCAGCTATTTCATGCCCTCGCGGAAGATGACTGCCGACCCGAAAACCCGTGCGCTGATCGAAAGCGTTTGGGATCTCGAATATCATGTCGTCCGCAGCGATGCGGAAGCCGTGCTTTTCGAGGGGCGCCTCATCAAGGAATTCCGGCCGAAATACAATGTGAGTTTCAAGGACGACAAGCGGTTTCTGCTCGTCCGCGTCGACCTCAACGACATGTATCCCAAGTTCGCGCTCACGCGGATCAAGAAGGAGGACGGCGCAAGATATTTCGGGCCGTTCGCGCATTCGGGCGCCCTGCGGTCCACGCTCAATACCATTCGGAAAAAGTTCGGCCTGCGGGCGTGCCGGGCGGCCATCCCCGGAGAGCGGGATTTCAAGCACTGCCTGGATCATGTCATCAAAAATTGCAGCGCGCCGTGCGTGGCGCGGGTGACGAGGGAGGACTACATGAGCCGCGTCGAAGCGGCCTGCGAATTCCTTGACGGCCAGAGCCGGGAGTGGATCGGTCAGGTCGAGGCCGACATGAAAGCTGCGGCGGAAAAGTTGGATTTCGAGAAGGCGGCGCAGCTCCGGAATCTGCTGGATGATCTTAAAACCACGACGAAGGCGATGACCCGCTTCACGCGGAAATCCCTTCCGACGACCATCAATCCGGAGGCCGACATCCGCGCGCTCCAGGAGGCCCTCGGCCTCCAGCGCCCGCCGCGCGTGATGGAATGCTTTGATATCTCGAACATCTCCTCGACGCATATCGTGGCCTCGATGGTCCGCTTCCGGGACGGCATCCCGGACCGCGCCGGCTACCGGAAATACCGGATCCACGGCACGAAGGGACAAAATGATTTTGCCAGCATGGCCGAGGTGGTCAGGAGGCGGTATGGCCGGCTCCTGCGCGAGGCCTCGGTGCTGGATGAGAACGCCGAATTCAACCAGGAGCCGGTCGGCGAGGCGGTGGCGAGGGTCGCGGAGGAATCCGGCACGACGATCATCCCCGACCTCATCATCGTTGATGGGGGCAGGGGACAACTCTCCAGCGCCTGCAAGGAATTGCAGCGTCTCGGCATCCACGAGGCGGCTGTCATCGGGCTGGCCAAGGAATTTGAGGAAATCTACAGGCCCGGCCGCCCACTTCCGACGAAGCTGCCGGAAGACAGTGGGGCTCTGAGGCTGCTGCAGAGGATCCGCGATGAGGCCCACCGCACCGCAAATGGCTACCACAGCCTGCTCCTCAAGAGGCGCATCAGCGAGAGTTCGCTCGACGGGATTCCGGGGGTCAGCACCAGCCGCAAAAAGGCGTTGCTCGAACGCTTCGGGTCGGTCGAACGGCTGAAGAAGGCTTCGGTGGAAAAGATTTCGGCGGTCCCGGGAATCAGCGCCACCCTCGCGGGCACCATCCTTGAAAACCTGTCTCCAAAGCAGGGGTGAAGGAGCGCTGGCGAGTCTTCACTTCGTTTCGGAGTGTTGACTCGATTGCTCCCTGCACCAACCATTCGACTTGCCCATTTTACAAAGCGCTATCGTGCTGGTTTTCCACCCGCGAACGGTAACGATGGCGGGCAGGATGCCCGCGCTCCGTTGTATGCGCAGCCAGGGGCCGGAACGAACTACTTGGACGGGTCGCTTTTGAGGGCGGATTCGAGGTTCCGGAGATTTTCTTTGAGGCCCTCGGGGTTCTCGGATTTCTGTTTTTCGACGCGGGCGACGATCGACTTGACCGTGTTCCGCATCTGGTCGATGGCGGTCGATTTGAGAAGTCCGGCCATCCCGGAGCTGGGTGTGACGAGGTTTGTGTAGCGGATGATCGCTCCGTCCTTCCACCGTTCGATCCTCAGGTTGCCTTCGCTGGCTTTGGTCTGAAGCGCACGCACGAGGCTCCATGTGACCAGGTATCCGCCGTCGTCGCCGCTCGTGAGAGTATTGCGGGCGGTGTAAAACTCGTCCGGAAGGATCGGGACATCGATCCCGTAGTCCACCTCCGCCACGCAGGGCGATATCTGCTTGGACACTTCGGATTTGATGAGCTTCGGGACATAGGATTTTGCATTCCTGTAATCGCAGAAAACTGCGGCGACCTCGTCCGGTTTTGCATTGATCCTCTGATAGATCCGGACCTTCGGCCAGGGATTCCCCTCGACCTCCTGGAGCACGACGACCTGGCCCCCTCGCGCGACTTCCTCAATCTGCTTGGCATCCAGATCCTCGATCGTTGGGGCGGCCATCAAAACAGGGCTGCAGAGGATGAGGAACAAAAGGGGCTTCATAACGGGTAGAAAGAAACCAAGGATGCGTCACCGTGCAAGCAGTGATGCAAAAAACTTCCGCCCCCGACCTTTCCCGCACCTCGATCGCCCCGGCTGAGAATCCCGTCAGCGAACGACGCGGGCTCCGCCGCCGCCCATGATTTTTTCCACTTCCTTGGCCGTCACCATCGAGGTGTCCCCGGGCGTTGTCATCGCCAGGGCCCCGTGGGCCGCGCCGTATTCCACCGCTTTTTGCGGGTCGCCGGTGGTGAGGAATCCGTAGACAAGTCCCGAAGCGAAGCTGTCCCCGCCGCCGACGCGATCCATAATTTCCAATGCGGGGTAATGGCGCGATTGGAAAAATTCTCCGTTGTGCCAGACGATCGCGCCCCAGTCGTTGACGGTGGCGGATTTGACCGCGCGCAGTGTGGTGGCGGTGACGGCGAAATTCGGGAATTCCTTCACCGCCTGGCTGATCATGCGCTTGAAGCTGTCGATCTCGATTGAGGAAATGTTTTCGTCAACGCCCTCGACCTCGAATCCGAGACAGGCGGTGAAGTCCTCCTCGTTACCGATCATGACATCGACATACTTCGCGATCTCGCGGTTGACTTCCTGCGCCTTCTTCTGGCCGCCTATGGATTTCCAAAGCGAGGGCCGGTAGTTGAGGTCGTAGGACACGATCGTGCCGTGCTTCTTCGCCGCCTTCACGGCTTCGATGACGACTTCCGGGGTCGACTCGGAAAGGGCCGCATAAATCCCGCCGGTATGGAACCAGCGCGCGCCGGACTTCCCGAAAATTTCGTCCCACGGGATGTCGCCGGCTTTGATCTGCGAGGCGGCGGTCATGCCGCGATCGGGCACGCCGACCGCACCGCGGATGCCGAATCCGCGCTCGGTAAAGTTCAGGCCGTTGCGCACGGTGCGGCCGATCCCGTCATACGGCTTCCACTGGATGAACCGGGTGTCCACGCCGCCCTGCATGATGAAGTCTTCGATCAGGTGGCCGACCTCGTTGTCTGCAAAGGCGGTGACGACCGCGGTGGTGAGGCCGAAACATTTCCGCAGACCGCGAGCGACATTGTATTCGCCGCCGCCTTCCCAGGCGGTGAACTGGCGGGCGGTCCTCACCCGGCCCTCGCCGGGGTCGAGGCGGAGCATGATTTCTCCGAGGGAAACAAGGTCGTAGTGGCAGTCTTTGGCGTCGCGGATCGTGAGGCTCATAGGGTGTGGTTGTTAAATTTCTACGCTTTTCAGTGCGGTGGCATCCCAGCGGGGAACACCGCATCCGGCGGCGATTTCGGCGAAGGCTTCGAGTTCGGCGGCTGTGAAAAGCAGCCCGCCGTGCTTGGCGGATGCCTTGCCGGCTTCGGCCTCGATCTGGCCCGGCAGCAGGCAGCGTTCGTTGCCGTGCCCGAGCACGTCGCCGAGGACGGCCTTGATGTTTTCCGACTGCGAACGGCCTTTGGCGAACGATCCGGCCGAAAGCGAATCGGGATGGATGACCTGGAAGAAGAATGTGGACGCGTGCTTCTCGCCGTCGTCCTTCGCGTATCCGCGGACCGTGGGCAGCGAACCACCGATGAACGCGGCATAAAGCTCGTCGATGAGCCCGAGGCCGTAGCCTTTGTGCGCGCCGAACGGGAGCAGAGCGACAGCAGCATTCGGATCGGTGGTTTCTTTTCCGGCGGAATCGACGGCCGATCCAGGCGGGAGCTGTTTGCCCTCGCGTTGGAACTGCTGCACGCGGCCCATGGCGACGGTTGATGTCGCCCAGTCGATCACGATAGGGAATCCGACCGCCTCGGTGGTTGGAAATCCCCACGAATGCGGGTTGGTGCCGAGCGTGGGATGCTTGCCGCCGAACGGAACAACCTCCGCGATGGCGGACGTGCAGTTCGTGTAGGCGATGTAGCCACGCCGCGCAGCTTCCATGACGTAGCCGCCGCCCCAGAGGTAGTGCGTCGCATTGTCCACGCTGACCGTTCCGGTGCCGAATTCGTCGGCCAGCCGGATGCATTCCTCGATCGCCCGGTAGGCGACCGCCTGGCCGAGCTTGTGATGGGCGTCCCAGACTTTCGCCGCCTTGAACCGCGACGGCTTTTCCTCGATCTGCGCCCCCGGGACCCAGCCTCCGGTGTGGCTGCCGAACAACTCGTCCAGATGCAGGGCCTTGATGGCATTGTGGGTGCGGATGCCGTGGCGGGCCGCATTCTCGCAGAACCGCGTGGCATCGGCGGCTTCGTCGGGCAGGTAACCGCGCTTCTCAAACGCCGCCTTGACGAGCGCGTTGTGGAGTTCGACAGGAACGACGTGGTAGGTCTGTGACATTGTTTTTTTCTATTAAATGTCGTGCTGCTTCCGGTCGCCAACCCAGTCGTAGTGGAAGAATTTTCCGCGCGGGGTATCGGTGCGCTCGTAGGTGTGGGCACCGAAATAATCGCGCTGGGCCTGCAGCAAATTCGCCGGGAGCCGGGCGCTGCGGTAGCTGTCGAAGTAGGCGAGCGACGCGGAGAACGCCGGAATCGCCAAGCCCGATAGCGCGGCCTCGGCCACGATCTTGCGCCAGTTGTTCTGAGTGCGCAGCACGATGTCCTTGAAATACGGATCCAGCAGCAAATTCGGCAGGGCGGGGTCGCGGTCGAATGCCTCTTTGATGCGCTGCAAAAACCGCGCGCGGATGATGCAGCCGCCGCGCCAGATCATCGAGATCTCGCCGAAATGGAGGTTCCATTTTTGTTCCTCCGAGGCGGCACGCATGAGCGCGAAACCCTGGGCATACGAACAAATCTTTGACGCATACAGGGAGTCACGCACCGCCTCGATCAGCGCGGCCTTGTCGCCGGTGAATGCGGGTTTTTCCGGGCCGGTGAGATGCTTCGAAGCGGCCACGCGCTCTTCCTTAATGGCCGAGATGCATCGCGCGAACACCGCCTCCGACATCGTCGAGGCCGGGATCCCCATGTCGAGAGCGGAGTTGATCGTCCACTTTCCCGTGCCCTTCTGTCCGGCGCGGTCCATGATCACGTCCACCAGCGGGGCTCCGGTGACCGGGTCCTTGGTGCCAAGGATATTTGCGGTGATTTCGATGAGAAAGGAATCCAGGTCGCCCGCGTTCCAATCCTGGAACGTCTTGTGCAGTTCCTCCTGAGTGAGCCCGACGCCGTTGCGCAAGATGTTGTAGGCTTCGCAGATGAGCTGCATATCGCCGTATTCGATCCCGTTGTGGATCATTTTGACGTAGTGGCCGGCACCGTTCGGACCGATGTGGGCGGTGCAGGGAACGCCGCCCACGACAGGTTTCCCGGGAGCCGCGCCTTCCAGTGGTTTGCCGGTGGCGGCATCGACTTTTGCCGCGATCGCAGTCCAGACCGGCTCCAGTTCTTTCCAGGCTTCGAGATCGCCGCCCGGCATGAGCGACGGGCCGAACCGCGCGCCCTCCTCGCCGCCGGAAACCCCGGAGCCGATGAAGCGGAACCCGCGCGCGCTGACAGCCGCCTCTCGGCGCACGGTGTCGGTCCAGAGCGAGTTGCCTCCGTCGATGACGATGTCACCCTTGTCGAGGAGAGGAAGAAGGCCGTCGATCACCGCGTCCGTGCCTTTGCCCGCTTGGACGAGGATGATGATCTTGCGCGGGCGTTTCAGCGAGGCCACAAATTCTTCGAGCGTCGGAAATCCGGCGAGCCCGCCGGGAGTGTTCGGGTGTGCGGAGACGAACTCCTCCGTCTTGCTGGTGGTGCGGTTATACACCGAGATGCGGAAGCCATGGTCCGCGATGTTGAGAGCGAGGTTCTGGCCCATGACGGCCAGACCGATTAATCCAATGTCCGAGTGGTTCATAAAATTGTATTTGCCTGCGCGACCGGCGGACGACCCTCGAGGACGGCGATAAGGTTTTCGACGGATTTTGTCGCCTGTCGGACGACGCTTTCGTAAGTGCGCGATCCGATGTGGGGCGTGATGATGGCACGCTCGCTGCGGAGCAACGGGTGGTCGGCCGGTGGCGGCTCTTCGTCGAGCACATCGGCTCCGTAACCGTAGAGCTTGCCGCTCGCAAGCCCGTCCACAATCGCCTGATTGTCCACGATTTCCCCGCGGGCGCAGTTGAGGACAACCGCACCGTCCTTCATGGCCGCGATCCGCTCGGCGTTGATGAGGTGGCGGGTCTCGTCGGTCAGGTTCGTGTGCAGGGTGATCACGTCGGATTTGCGGATCAGGGAATCAATGTCCGGCGCACGCTCGACACCGTGTTGCGCAGCGAACGCATCGTCCCAATAAAGGTCGTAGCCGATGACATCCATGCCGAATGCGCGGGCGCGCGTGACGACCTCGCGGCCGATGCGCCCGAGGCCGACAACCCCGATGGTTTTTCCAGCGAGCTCGTGGCCGGTGAGCCGTTTCCAGTTTCCGGATTTCACGTGGTTCACCTCCGCGACCATGTTGCGGTAGATGGCGAGGAGCAGTCCGAACGTGTGCTCTGCGACGGTGGTATGGTTGACACCGGGGGTAAAGCAGACCGGGATTTTCAAGCTGGTGGCCGCAGCCACATCGATCTTGTCGAGGCCGATGCCATATTTGCTGAGAACTTTCAGCCGCGGCAGACATTTTTCGAGCACCGCCCGCGTATACGCATCATCCCCGCAGAGGATGCCGTCAAAGTCGCCGACAAGCTCGAGCATTTTGGCCTCCGGCAGCGGGCCCCGGGCATTGACGATTTCGTAGCCCCGGGATTCGAGCAGCGGGTGGTGGGATCCGGGGGTGTCCTGGAAGGATGTTGTGGTGACGAGGACGCGTTTCATGAAGTAGGGAAGGGACTTGAAAATAGGAACAGAGCGAAAAGGGTAAAGGAAAAACTGCAATTTCCCCAACACGTGATAGGTTGAGGCCGGAAATGGAAGGCAAGAACGAGCCGTCCCCGTGCCCGCCGCCGCTGGGAGATGTCAGGAATTTGTTGATCTGCTGGACGGCTTCCCAATACCCCGCAACCTTGATGTTTTCAAAAGCACAACGCTGGAACCAGCCTGTTTCCAAAACCGGCGATGTGGTGTATTTGATCTGAATGCCCACCCTGACAGGGTTAAGGAGACACCATGTCCGCCACACTGAAAATCAATGAAATTTACCAGTCCATCCAGGGCGAAAGCACCTGGGCCGGGCTCCCGTGTATTTTTATCCGGCTCACAGGATGCGACCTGCGGTGCACGTATTGCGACACCGAGTATGCGTTCTTCGAGGGTAAGAAGCGCGAGTTGGACGAAATCCTTACGGAGGCGCTCGCCATCGACTGTCCGTTGGTCGAGGTCACCGGCGGGGAGCCGCTGCTGCAGAGGAATGTCCTCCCGCTCATGGCCTCGCTCTGCGATGCCGGGCGGACCGTCCTCATCGAGACCAGCGGGGCTCATGATATTTCAGCGATCGACCCGCGCGTGCACCGCATCATGGATCTGAAGTGCCCGGATTCCGGCGAATGTGACAGGAACCGGTTCGAGAACATCCCGTTCCTCACAATGAGGGACGAGGTGAAGTTTGTCATCGGCTCGCGTGGCGATTACGAGTGGACGCGCGATCAAATCCGCTCCCACGGCCTCTCCGGGCGCTGTGCCGCCGTGCTTTTGAGCCCGGTCTTTGGCCGGATCGAGCCCCGCGAGGTCGTCAACTGGATGCTGGCCGACCGGCTGCAGGCAAGATTTCAGCTTCAAATGCACAAAATGATTTGGGAGCCGCGGGCGCGTGGGGTATAAGTTCGGCCCATGAAAGTCCGCCTGTCCAAAGATTTTATCGTCGAGGCCGCCCAGAGCCTTCCCAAAGTTCCTCCCGGCCACAAGTGCTCGCAGCTCCACGGCCATACGTTCACGATCGAGATCTGCGCCGAGGGCGAGGTGAACCCCGAGACCGGCTGGCTCTACGACCACGCCGAAATCAGCCGGGCAATGAAGCCGATCGTCGACCAGCTCGACCACTCGTATCTGAATGAAATTCCCGGCCTTGAAAATCCCACCATCGAGATGATGTGCGGCTGGATTTGGAACAAGCTGAAGCCGGTGCTTCCGGAGCTTTGCGAGATCACCATTCACGAAACCCCTGCGGCCCGCTGCATCTACCGCGGTAACTGAGAGACTGAGCGTTTGATGCAGACCATTCCGCTTTGGGAAGGTGCCACGCCCCACGCAAAAGGCCGTGCGGCCAGCGACATTCCCACGCTCGACATCTATGAGCCATTCGGCAGCAAATTCTCCGACGCGGCGATTCTGATTCTTCCCGGCGGCGGATACGGTGGGCTTTCCGCGCAGGAGGGCGAAGGCTTCGCGGGCATTTTTCAATTGCAGGGGTTCAAGACATACGTGCTCAACTACCGGCTCGGCAGCAATGGATACCGCCATCCGGTGATGCTCGGCGATGCCGCCAGAGCGATGCGTCTGGTCCGTTCACGCGCCGCTTCCGATGGATTCAATGCCGGCAAGATTGTCATCATCGGCTCGTCCGCAGGGGGACACCTTGCCGCGACACTTCTCACGAAATGGGACGAAGGGAATCCCGATGATCCGGATCCGGTTGAAAGGTTGAGTTCGCGACCCGATCTCGGGATCCTCTGCTACCCCGTGATCACCATGGGTTCGGCCACGCACGGCGGATCACGCGACAACCTTCTGGGTGCGGGCTCTTCCGAAGCCTTGCAGGCCGAACTCTCCGCCGAAAATCACGTCAATCGCACCACCCCCTCCTGCTTTGTCTGGCACACGTATGAGGACGGCTCCGTCCCGGTCGAGAATCCCATGCTCTTCGTATCCGCACTGCGCAAGGCCGGGGTCCCGTTTGAATTCCATATCTATCAGGATGGCGGTCACGGGTTGGGCATGAAAGACGGCATCCACTGGCACGAAGACTGCCTCCGCTGGCTGGAACGGCGGCTCAGGTCAACCTGATCGGCAGGCACGTTCTCCGGCGTCCCCGGGCCGGTCAAATTCCGGGAGATACTCCGGCGGATGGATTCGCGACAAACTGCATGTTGTGAAGCCGGAAATACAGGCCGTTCTTCGACAGCAGTTCCTGGTGGCTTCCCTGCTCGACAATCCGGCCCTGATCCAGCACGAGAATCCGGGTGGCCTTTACGATTGTTGAGAGCCTGTGGGCTATGACGATCGACGTCCGCCGGGTCATCAGTTTTTCCAGGGCATCCTGCACGAGGCGTTCGGATTCGGTGTCCAGCGCCGAGGTCGCCTCATCAAGTATGAGGATCCGGGGATCTTTCAAAACGACGCGCGCGATGGCGATCCTCTGCCGCTGGCCGCCTGAGAGCTGCACTCCCTTTTCCCCGAGCCACGTCTCGTAGCCATGGGTGAGCTTTGAGATGAATTCGTCGGCATGCGCTGCAGCCGCCGCTTCTCTCATCTCCGCATCGCTGGCCCCGGGGCGCCCGTAACGGATATTGTCGGCAATCGTTCCGGAGAAAAGGATGTTGTCCTGCATGACAATCCCGATCTGCCGGCGCAGCGAATGCACGTTGAAATCCCTGATGTCCTTCCCGTCGAAAAGAATGCGGCCTTCGGTGGGATCGTAAAACCGCGCCATCAGGGTGATGAGCGTGCTCTTGCCCGAACCGCTCGGGCCGACGAGCGCGAATGTGGCTCCCGGCGGAATCTCGAAATCCAAGTGGTGGAGTGTCTTGTGCTGCGGCCGGTAGGCGAATGAGACGTCATCGAATGTCACCGTGCCCGTGAGGTTGCGGAGCGCCGGAAGCGACTCGTTCTCCGGTATGTGCGGGCGGGTGTCGAGCAGAGCAAATATTTTCTCGAGCGACGTCGCGGCTTGCTGCATGACGGCGTTCGAGTCCACGATCCGGGTAATCGGCGCGTAGAGGAGTCCGAGATAAAAAAGGAATGCGGTGAGCTGGCCGACCGTGAAGGTGCTGCCCGGCTGCATGACCAGCCACGAGCCGAACGCGAGCACCACGAAAACGCCGAGGCCGGAGAGAAGGTCCGCTCCCACAGTCAGCAGGGTGTTCCGCCAGGTGATGCGGGTGAAGTTCGTGAAATCCGCCTCGATCCGCTTTTGGAAATTTGCCACCTCGACCCCCTCCATGGCGAATGCCCGGACCAGGCGCGTGCTGGAGATCCTCTCGTGGAGGAAGCTCATCACCTTGTCCCAGTTCTGCCGGTGCCTCCGGCTCTCGATGCGCAGCCGGCGGCGGTGCCACCGGTAGTTCGCGATGAAGAGCGGAAGAATGGCGTAGGTGACAATCGCAAGCTGCCAGTTCGCATTCAGGAGCAGGACCATGACGCCGACGATCGTGACGATGTCGCCGATCAGGTTGACGGACGCCCCGGTCACCATCGAATAAAGCGCTCCCGTGTCCGTGCTGATCCGCGAGACGATTTTGCCGGTGTGTCTCGCATCGTAAAACCGGAGCGAGAGGCTCTGGAGATGGCGGAAAATATTCACCCTCATGTCGCAGGTGATGCGCATCCCGATTTGCTGCATGCGGAAGTTCCTCACCAGGATCACCCCGCTCCTCGTCACCACCGCGGCAAGGAACACCACCAGAATCCAGGCGACCTGGGACCATGGAACGTGCGACGCGGCAAGGTCAACGACCCGCCCGATCAGATACGGACGGATCAACTCGAGAATCGAGGCCGCAAGCAGGAGGATAAAAATGCCGAGCAGCTTCGGCCAATGGACAAGCAGCGTGGGAAGAAATCTCCGGATTGTCGGCCAGATTTCGGATCCGGATCGATGGTGTGGCATTGCGATGGTCCTCCACGACTGGAACCAACTGACTCCGACTACAAGCAAAAACATCGCCGACGGGGAATTCAGGGCCGGAATCGGTGGCAGGAACATCGAATGCAACGTCCATGCAGGTGGATGGGTTTGCGGGGTGAGGGGTGGCAAGACGGCCACGCCCTGACCCAGCAGGGCCTACAAGCGGGTAAATGTCGCGGGAATCCGATCGCGTCGCGATGACGCCGGTCCCCAAAATGCGAAGAGTTGGCGCAGCGGTGCTCCGTCGCCGGGGAACATCTAGCGCGGCGGGGCGGTTGAATCTCGGGGAATCAGCGAGACTTCCATTACGGCGCTTTCCGTCGGCAGCTTGTTGTCGTTGATCGCCGTCAGAAGGATCTGCGCGGCCCGCTCTCCCATTTCGCCGACCGGCTGCCGGACGGTGGTCAGCGCCGGAAAATGCTGGGAGGCGGACGGATCATCGTCGAAGCCGATGAGCGAAAGGTCCTGCGGGATTCTCAGCCCCAGTTCCCGCGCGCTTTCCATCACGCCGAAGGCCATCATGTCATTTGCGGCCAGAATCGCCGTCGGCCTTGGCCTTCCGCGCAGCAGGGAGAGGCCCGCCTCGCGCCCGCCGAAAATGTTGAAACGTCCCGGCTGGATGAATGAGGCCGGGATCTCCAGACCCTTCTTCCGGCAGAACTCCAGAAAGGCCTCCTTCCTCCGGTTCGCGGTGGAAAAGTCGCCGGGCCCCTCCACGAAGGCAATCCGGCGATGGCCCAGCTTGTAAAGATGGTTGCAGCTGAGGGTGATCCCCCGCTCGTCTCTACAACTCACGGAGCAAACGGTCGGGCAGGTGGCCCGCTCTCCGACAACCACCATCGGGATGCGGAGCTGCTCCAGCGTATCCAGAAACCGGTCGGTCGTGTGCAGCGCCACCAGCAGCAGACCGTCCGCGCGACGCTGGCGGTAAAGTTTCCGAAGCTTGTCTCCGTTGTTGAAGGACTCCGAGTTCGCATCGAACAGCGCAAAGGACATCACCGTATCATCGAGAGCCCGGCGGAAACCATTCACCACATCCTTGAAATAGCTCGTGCCCAGGAGCCCGTCGAATGGCGTCACAATTCCGATGAAACCGCTCCGGTTCGAATTGAAACTCTGCGCCAGGGCGTTGATCTCGTAGTCCAGCCGCCCGACTGCCGCAAGCACGTTGTCCCTCGTGGTCTTCTTCACCCCTTCGCGGCCCGCCAGCACCCGCGAGACTGTCATCTTTGTCACCCGGCATTCGCGGGCTATGTCCTCCATCGTGACGCGCATCGTTTCTGAAATATTGTCTGTGGGTTCCCGCTCTTCAACGGGCGGATCACGCGTCAAGCCACGATTTGCCCATCGGCGGGTATTGCTTGGGCAACTATTACCCAAACCGCAAGCAGAATGACCACAACAAAAAATGTTACCGGTATCTAATTTTCTTTGACATTCCGTCCCCCTGATGCTTTATTGTAATTACAACGTCATCTGAGAGTCGTTCCCTCGAATTTCAGAGTCACCCCTTCCCAACAAGATCAACTCCCCGGTTCCCATGTCGCCGAACATAAAAAGAATTTGCGGACCGCTCCCTCGAGCCGGCGCCTGCAAGTCCATGAGCTTCGCCATCCGGGGGTTCAGCCTTGTGGAG
>CAZRIL010000081.1:0-24734 GCA_964600115.1 uncultured Chthoniobacter sp.
AGAGAAGAGCAACTGCTGGTTGGGAGCGGAGAAGATCAACTTCATTGCGTGGGAGCCGCCAAGGGGATCGGGTGTGTCCGGAGTGTTCATATCCCTGGCAGGTTCGTCCGATCCGCTCTCGTTCGCGGAATTGAAGGGATCGGGCAGAAGGTTGAGGGTGGGGGGCGTCGCTGCGACTTCGTTCGGGATCACGCGCCCATCCCATTCGCGGGCATTCGTCCCCCAGAGGTGTGTGAGGAGGCCCTTCGCCGGTGCCGGAACCTTCGATTCCTCAATCCGCTGAGCCGCGTGGCGAGCGGCGTTGGGCCCGGCTAATTCCACGCCCTCAAACGTTGCGCCTGCCGCAGTGCGGGAATAACGATAGGCTCCTTCGCCGCCTTTCTGCGTCACCAGAAAATTTTGACCCGAGGTCGTCGCGGCCAGGCCTTCGGAAATGGATCCGAACGCCTTTACGAAATTCCCCGATCCAGGCGTGGAGGCAACTTCCGAAGTTACCGGCGGGGTCTGCGCTCCCATCCCCCGGGGCAGGCAGAGTGCCCCTAGTGCAGTCGCCAGAATAACAATTCTTCCGCAGGCCACCATCCTTGAAGCCCGTGCGAGCGGAGAGATTGCGAATCCGATTTTCATGGTCATCGTGCAGGGAGCCTCATCTCCCGGGCGGAACATTTTTGAGATGGGTGTCAAAAAAATCCAGCAGCCCCTGCATGATAGCTTCCCGGGTGGGTTCGATCGTGGATTCCGGAGTGGAGGGATTGACAAAAAAATCGTGGGCGCCGTTTTTCACCGGGATCCATTCGACGCGACCGCCGGATTTTTGGAGCGCGTCCCGCAGGCGTTCACCTTGGGAAATCGGCACGGCCTGGTCCGCTTCGCCATGCACGATGTGAAAGGGAGGGGCGCCGGCACGCACGGCCAGAGCCGGGCTGGCGCTTTGCCAAAGCCCGGGATTCTCCTCCAGGGAAACGCGGAAGAGATCGCTTATATGTTGAAGGTGTTTCCAATCGGAACTGGTGAAATCCGACGGCCCGCAGAACACGCCGACGGCCTGCACCCGGCTGCTCACGCCCTCGAACCCGGCGCCTTCCAGTTCCGGAACATCCTGCATCACGCCCACGCATGCAGCCAGTTGCCCTCCGGCGCTGGTTCCCCAGGTTCCGATCCGGTCCGGGTCAATGTGATACTTTTCGGCGTTGGCCCGCAGCCAGCGGACGCCCAGCTTGCAATCCTGGATTTGTGCGGGCCAGGGAGCTTCCTTGGAGAGCCGGTAGTCGATGCTGGCCACGAGGTAGCCGCACTCGGCCATCCAGGCGCTGAACGGGTTGTAGTGTGACCCGGAACGCCATCCGCCTCCGTGAATGAAGACGATTGCCGGCCAGGGCTTCTCAGAAACTTTTCGAGGCCGGAATATCGTCGCGTAGAGCATGCGGCCGTCGTGGGCACCGATTTCCAACTTGGGCAGGATTTCCACAGTGTCCTTCGGCGGACGGTAAGCGGCTGTTCCCGCCATCCGCATCAACGGGATTGGAGTGGGGCCGGCTGACAGGCTGGTGCAGGTCAGCAACAGGCATATGAGCGTGCGCCTCATGGAGTCTCCGGAGTTCCTTTCAGGTTCCGGTCAAAAAATGCGAGCAGCTTTTGCATGATGGCTTCGCGGCCCGGATCGAGCGTTGAATCCGGAGTGGAGGGGTCCACAAAAAAGCCGTGCTGACCGTTTTTGACAGGGACCCATTCGACTGTGGCACCGGCAGCGATCAGGGCCTCGTGAAGTTTCTGACCTTGGGTGAACGGCACGTGGGTGTCGTCTTCTCCGTGGGCGATAAAAAAGGGCGGCGCCCCGGGCTTCACGTTTTGGGCCGGGCTGGCTTGCTTCCAAAGCTCAGGGTTGGAATCCCGGGGCACGCCGAAAAGCTCCTCCACCCATGCCGGGGGAAGGGATGAGGGTATCCAGTCGCCAGTGAGATCGGTGGGGGGATTGAGGGCGGCCACGGCCTGGACGCGGCTGCTGGCAGCTTCCCACCCCCCTGTGCCTTCAAGGGCGGTGATGTCCTGCATCACACCCATACACGCGGCAAGGTGTCCGCCCGCGCTGGTGCCATAGGCACCGATGCGATTGGGATCGATGCCATATTTTTCGGCATTGGCCCGCAGCCAGCGCACGCCAAGTTTGCAGTCCTCGATTTGTGCCGGCCATTTGGCTTCGGTGTTGAGCCGGTATCCGATGCTGGCCACGACGTAGCCGCGCTCAGCCAACCAGGCTCCAAAGATGTTGTAGGCTTTTCCACTTTTCCAGCCGCCGCCATGGATGAAGACAACGGCGGGCCGTGGGTGTTGCGAAGGGGCCTTTGGCCGGAAAACCGTGGCAAGGATCGTTTGATCCCCGCCGGTGCCGATTTCAATCCGGGGCAGAATTTCCACAGTCTCCTTGGGCGGACGGTAGGACTGGGTTCCGGCCAAATGAAAGAACGGGTCGTCTGCGGCTGGCATGGAAGCGGCCATGGTCAGAAAAGCGCCTGCGGCGAGGAGAAGTGGAAAACAATCACACATGACATTGATTAGAAGCCAACGGTCTGGAACCCATTCTTGGACATTAATATCAATTTTTGCGGGCAAGAGTGAACCGGTCGATCAGGGAGTGCTTCGCCGTCTTCCCGTATCCGTAGGTTTCCACGACGATTTCCCCAGGAGTGATGGTCATCTCGGTAAAGCCCGTGAGGTCGCTCTCCCCTGCCAGTTTGGCGTTGTTTGCGATGCGCGGGTTTTCATGCGGTTGCGCGTATTGATACCAAATCGAGGGAATCTGAAGGTAGATGGTGCCCTTGACCTCCGGGCCGTAGGCGGATGATTCCGCCGTGGTGGGCTGGTCCTTCAGCAGTGGAAACGTGCGCTGGGGCATGTGGTAGTGTCCGGCAAAACAAATCCGCACGTTGCCATCCGTATCGAACAGGTCGGTGAATTTGTTCGTCCCTTCGTCGGTCGCCTTGTCCGACCAAAGGTAAAGGGGAGCATGGAGCGTATAGAAAATGGTGTCGGTCTTGTAATCGTTTTTGAGAGTCGTCAACGCTCCCTCCAACCAAGGGCCGCCGCCGTGAGTGACGAATCCGACTCCGCCATAGGCCATCGACCAGGCGCCGGTCTGTGTCACCGGTATCGGATCCGGAAAGAAGTCGGAATAGTTGGCAAGTTTGCGGTCATCCTTGAGCTCATGGTTTCCCGGGCAGGGCAGCACGATGGCGGTGGCAAAAAGTTCGCGCATCAGGCGCAGGAGGGTCTCGTATTCTTCACGGCGGCCACCGACATGCACGATGTCACCGGGGAGGAGGATGAGATCCGGGCGGAATGCGCGCATGTCGGCCATCTTTTCGGCATAGCGCCGGAAGAAATCCTCCTTGGTCGGCAATCTATCGAAGACCTCGGTGGGAGACTGAACGTGGAAATCGGAAAGGATGAGGACCCTTGTCTTTTCTCCCCGCGTGCCGGGCGCGGGCGCGGTCCGGAAGCTGTAAACCGGGCTGAGATAGTCGCCGAGTTTGAGCCGGTATTTGTAGGTCGTGCCCGGGCTCAGGCCCCCGATTTCGAGCACATGGTTCGGTGCCGCATCGAATGGAATTTTGGTTTCATCCGGGCTCCCGATCCCGTACGACAACTCTCCACGGGCATCGATTGTGGCCGGTTCGGTGCCGCGGAAGGCCACACGGATGCTTGCGTAGGGGGTGCCGGTGAGAAGAAGATACGGCCCGAGCAGGGGCAGTTTGTCCACCGCGGCAATGGCGGTGTCCTGCAGTTGTTCGGCTACCGCGTCAGCAGAGGTCGAAACGAAGCCGAGGATCGTGAAGAGCGTGCGCTCCAGAAAAATCGGAACCGACCAGGTGGTGGCACACCCGAAGATCGACGTGCGAAGAAATTGCCTGCGGGTGGGGATAGTGCTCCTCATGTCGCTTGCTATGAGACAACGCCCGCGATTGTCCATGCGGCCGTCGGGGAATGGAAAACAATCGCGTATGGCATTTCCTCAGAACTTGATTGCCTGGAGGCTGTCCTTGGTAGCGACCTCCTTGGGCATGAAAACCATTTTGGGATCCACCGAGAGCACGGTGGGAAGGTTGAGGAACCAGAGGTTCCGGAATTTCCCCGTAAGGCTCCATACTTTTCCATCCATGCCGCCGCTCACTGGCACGTTGATAAAATCTCCGTTGGTGCGGCCGTTGTAGGCGCTCTGCCCGGCGGGGTCCTTCACCGTGAGGCTGCCGTCCTGGGAATAGAGGGTGAATGTCCTGGTGTTTTTGGGAACATAGAAATACGTGGTCATGAACTGGGGGCGGAACTCCATTCCTCGTTCCACCACGAGCGCGCCGGGTGCGTCTTCCGGGAGGTCGATCTTCCAGCCGCCGCCTCCCCGCTTGCAGGAAAATTTGTAGACGCCCGGACCGGGAACTTTCAGTTCCATGGCGGTTTCGCCTTCGGGCAATTCTCCGCTGGTGAGGGTTTTCCCATCGAGCGTGGTGAGGCTGTATTTGGCATCCTGCCGTTCGATATGGAGGGAGGGGGCGGAGGTCAGCTTGAACTTCAGCGGTTCACCTTTCGGGCTGGTCAGTAGAAATGTTGCCGGTCCCATTAAGGCCAGTTCTTTGCGGACGGCCTTCGGCCCGTCTTCGATCGGAACGAGCACGAATTCGCCGGAGAAGGATTCCTCATTCACGGCTGGGGCCTTGCCCCACTCCGCCGCGATCGCGGTCAGGCGTTCTTCGATCTCCCGGGATGTCACGGGCCGGCCATCGCGCCAGGGGTTGTCCTTGGTGTGGCGGGAATTCCAGGAGGGATCGTTGAACTTCGCGGCGAGTGTGCGCTTGTATTCGTGATTGCCCACTGCGGCGCGGAAGGTGGTCCAGTCGATCATGGCGGTGTTGCGGATTCGGTAGGCCCATTTGAACCATTCCAGCGCCCGCTCCTTTTGTTCCGCTTCATCGGTCGTCTCGTCCACTTTGTTTCCGAGGTAAGTGTAGATCAGTGTGGCTTTCAAATCGTCTAGGCGGGCCAGCACATCGGGGCGGGATTGGGCCAGGGTGGTGGCCTCCTGAAGATCTTCCAGGCATTGGCGGAGTTGGGCGACCCCGCGGAATGGATCGTGGGAGAGATCCAGCCGTTCATAATACCGCGACATGGCCGGGGCGGCCGGACCGAAGGCCTTCTCGTAGAAGTCGGTTTTCAAGGCCTTCAGGTCCACCGTTGGATCCCAGAGCACTTTGTTGGCCACATAGTAACCCAAGCCGTGGGTGCCCCAGGCATCGGCCGACTCGGCGGTGAATCCAATGACATTGTGATCGGTGTAGCGCTGGAAGCGGGCAGGAAGTTTGTCGATGGAATTCTGCGGCCCCTTGCCGGGCAGCATGCATTTGTCCATTTCCCAAAAAGTGAAATATTCATAAATGCCAAGGCTGCGGCATTTTTTGGTCCAGGCGTCAAACAGCTCGTCGAAGGAGAGCTTGGACGCGTTCATGCCAGCTGTGAGCATGACAAATACATTGGGCTCCAGGACGAAGGCCGGGGGGTCCGAGTGCCAACTGTAGGCCAGTACGCCGACATATTTTCCGGGATGGGATTTCTGCAAATCCCTGGCTACCGCATTGGCCAGATAGAAAGCCTGATCGCTGTTGGGACCGAGTTTTTTGCAGTCCTCGCAGGTGCACCAGCCGGCCTGGTCTGCCGTGTCCAGCGAGACCATGTCGGCAGTCGGGTTCACTTCAAAAAACTGAGTGGCGTATCGTGTAACGGCTTTCTGCAAGCCGGCGTTCGTGACGCAGAACTGCGGTGGGGTTCGTTTGCCGTCAACCAAGGCGAAGTATTCCGGGTGTTCCTCGAAATCCTTTTTGAACGGAAAGCCCTGCATTTTGAAGGCAGTCGGAATGGCGTGCCAGGCGTGACTCGTATTGATGGTGAATGACTGACCCATGCGGTTGGCGTTCTGCCAGCGCTGCCAGTCGGCGACGCGGTCCCGGTCACCCTCGTCTCCCTTGATGTTCATGCGGGTGAATCCGAATTTCCGGCTCCAGACTTTGGGGCGGCTGATTTCGTTCAGATCGAAATTCAGGGATTTGGACTCCGGCAGAATCTCCCACTTGGGTCCCGCGAAAAAGACGCGGCGGCCGAGCAGTTCCAGAAACCGGTTGGCCGCATGTGAGGCCCCGAGATCGTTGTTCCCGATCAGGCGAACCGTTCCTCCGTTGCTTCGGATGGCGAAGGCCTCGACGCCATCATAGGTGTCCTTGATCGCGAGGGACTCCCTGAGGGAAGCCTCAGGAAACTGTGCCAGGGTTCCCAGGGTGATGCCTTCGGGCGCTTTGCTCTCCTTGATGGAAAAATCGGCGCCGGTGATCCGTTTCAGGGAGTCGACCAGGTCTGCGGCGGTCTGCTTCAATTCCGGAGAGCTCTCCGGCGAGATGACGATAGGAACGAGCGCCTTGCCCTCCTTGGCGAGGGCGACCGCCGGGGTGCTGATTTCGAGCGTCTTGCCTTCCGGCGTGATCGCAGCGCTTAGCATGAGGGGTGCGAGGAGAAGAAAAAGACCGACTGCCGGGAGGCTTAGGAAACGGGTTGGGAGCATGGTACGTTGTTTTGAGGTTGTGGAGGAAGTGAACGTGTCTTCGTCATGACCAGGGTCCGGGAGATTCGAGGTAATATGGCCCAAAAGCAAAAACGTGGTCATTGCGCCGGCTCGTGCTTGAGAGATCGGTCAAAGAAGGCGAGCAGGCGCTGCATGATAATCTCGCGCGTCGGATCAAGCGTGGATTCCGGCGTGGTGGGATTCACGAAAAAATCATGTCCGGCGTTGGCGATGGGAAGCCATTCCACCTTTGCACCCGCATTTCCCAAAGCTTCAGCGAGGTGTTTGCCCTGGGCGAACGGCACATGAAAATCATTCTCTCCGTGCGCGATGAAAAAGGGCGGCGCATCGGCGCGAACGTAATGAGCTGGACTCGCCTGCTGCCAGAGGTCCGGCCTCTCCTCACGCGGCTTCCCGAAAAGTGCGACGACCCAAGCCGGATGCGGTTTTGGGGGAACCCATTCGCCAGTGAAATCGGTCGGGGGACAGAACGCCGCCGCCGCTTGCACCTCGCTGCTTGTGTCCGAGTAGCCTCCCGTTCCTTCCAGTTCCGGAACGTTTTTAATGAGTCCCACACAGCAGGCGAGATGGCCGCCGGAGCTTGTTCCGAAGACTCCGATGCGGTTGGGATCGATATGGAATTCCGCAGCGTGGGCGCGCAGCCAACGAACGCCCAGCTTGCAGTCCTCAATCTGAGCCGGCCAGGTGGCGGTCTTGGTTAAGCGGTAGTCGATGCTGGCCACAAAATACCCCTTCTCGGCCAGCCATCCGCCATAGAAGCTGTAGTGGCTCCCGGATGACCAGCCGCCGCCGTGAATAAAAACGATCGCCGGCATAAGCCCGGCGGGTGGATTCTTTGGTCGAAAAATGCTGGCGTAGAGAGGGGTGTCCCCGCCTTTTCCGATCTCCGTCTTCACGGTGAAGTCCACGTTGTCTCCGGGACGATAATCCTTGGTTCCCGCAAGACGAAAAAAGTCCTCTTCGCCATTCGATGTGCAAATTACTGTCATCAAGGAGCAAAAAAGAATGTTGGAGAACTTCATGAACTGGAGTAGATCAAATTTTACTACAATTTTGATTGATGCAACGAAATTTTTGAATTATTTGAGGTTCGCAATGTATTCTCCAACTGATTCTCCAGCGAAGTCCTCCCCTCGGAAGCTCTCTCATTCGGAAATCCTCAAGCTGAAGCGCTGGAACAGTTGCACGATTTCGAACGGATTGGAACCGATAGTCACCGGGGATCCCTTGTCCCTGTTCAATCTGGAGGAGACCTGCGACTTCATGCCAGAAATGGGGCCGATGGTGGGATATGCGATGACGGTGGTCATTTCCGGTGGAGACCCGGCCGCAAGGCGGGAAAATCCCTGCAACTTCGTTCGGTATCGGGAATACCTGGCATCCGAGCCGGGGCCAAAGATCGTCATCGTGCAGGATGTGGACAAGCCCCGCTGTTTCGGTTCGATCTGGGGTGAGGTGGGAGCCAACGTGGCCCGCACGCTGGGCTGTGTCGGCACGATCACCGACGGAGCCATCCGCGATGTGGACGAGATGAAAAATGCCGGATTCAAGGGGCTGGCGCGCCGGTTGGCGGTTTCCCATGCGCATACCTGGCCGCTGCGCTGGGGCTGCGAAGTCGAGGTTTTTGGTACCCGTGTGCGGCCCGGTCAGTTGATTCACGCCGACAAACACGGGTTCATAATCATTCCGGAAGACTGTCAGGAGCGAGCGCTGGAGGCGGCTCGGATCATGGACGACCTAGAGTGCGAAACGGTCATACCCAGCGCACGCGAGCAGGTGGGGAAAACCACGGCGGAAATCCTGGCTGGAATGGACGAGGCGGCGGTCCGGTTCGGCTCCGCTGGAAAAGCCCGGTTCGGCAAGGCGGGCGAATGGTAGAAGCCCGGAAATGTTGCCGGAAGCGGTCGCGAAGCGGGGGATTTGAATTGCACGTGGCTCGCCGTGCGCGAGGCTTGCACATATCATGAAATCCGAACTTTCCCTTGAATCCGCCGTGGTATTCACGCCGGAGGTGATGAGCGGTCCCGAACAACGTGCGCTCGAGGCTCTGGTCGGGGAGATCGAGAAACGGACCCGAATCCGGCTGCCGGTCGTCACGGCTCCGCCAGCCGGCATCGCGATCCGCGTCGGGCAGCGCCTGGAGAATGGAGCAGGGGCTCCCCTGCCGGCGGAGGGGTTTACGGTGCGGGCCGATGAAGGTGGCGTGACCCTTTCCGGCAACGACGCGCGTGGTGTCCTCTACGCCGTCGGGCATTTCCTGCGGGCCGTGCGGATGGGCCGCGGAACAATCCGGCTGCCACTTCCCCACGCGGCGACCACTGCTCCGCGCTGGCCGGTGCGCGGGCATCAGCTCGGCTACCGGCCCCTGCCCAACAGCTACACCGGCTGGGATGTCCCGCAGTGGGACCAATACATTCGTGAACTCGCCCTGTGGGGCGCCAATGCCATCGAGCTGCTGCCGCCGCAGACGGGTGGCGCGACGGAGAGCGCGCATTTTCCGCTGCCGCGCTTGGAAATGATGATCGAGATGGCGCGCATCACCGCCAGCTACGGGCTGGACGTTTGGATTTGGTATCCGGCTCTGGATGGCGACTACTCCCGGCCGGAGATTTTGGAGCCGGCCCTGCGGGAATGGGGCGAAGTTTTTTCCAAACTCTGCCGTGTGGATGCGGTCTTCGTCCCCGGAGGGGATCCCGGAGACACGCCGCTGCATGTGCTCCTGCCCTACCTGGAAAAGCAAACCGCCAACCTGCGCCGTTTTCATCCCGGGGCGCAGATGTGGCTTTCGCCCCAGGGATTCAAAGGGGTGGAGATGGAAGGATTTTTCGATCACCTTCAGATGACCGCGCCGGACTGGCTGGCTGGTGTCGTTTTCGGCCCCTGGGTCCACAGCGACGCCTGCGATTTCCGGTCGCGGATTCCGGAAAAATATCCGGTGCGCTACTACCCCGACATCACGCATACCCGGCACTGCCAGTATCCCGTGGCGGACTGGGATCTGGCCTACGCGCTGACCCAGGGGCGGGAGCCGACGTGTCCTCGCCCGGAGGCGATGGCCAACATTCTCCGCCGTTTGCAGCCGCACACCATCGGGGCGATTTGCTATTCGGAAGGCTGTCATGATGATGTGAACAAGGCGGTCTGGTCGGCGCTTTCCTGGGATCCCGATGCCGATCTCGTGGAGATCCTGCGCGACTATGCACGGTTTTTTGTCGGGGAAAAATTGGCCGATCCGTTTGCCCAGGGGCTGCTCGCCTTGGAACGCAACTGGCAAGGGCCGCTTCTGACGAACCACGCGGTGTATGCGACGCTGCAATCGTTCCGCGCCATGGAAGATGCGGCCGATCCGCACACCCTGAAAAACTGGCGGTTTCTGCAGCCGCTATTCCGCGCCTATTGCGATGCGTATGCACGCCTGCGTCTCATCAATGAAACCGCCCTTGAGGAACAGGCGCTGGATACCTTGCGCGAGGCGGCATTCCAAGGCAGTGAGACGGCCATGGGCGGGGCCGAGAGGATTTTGGACCGGGCGGTCACCGCTCCGGTTGGCCGCGAGTGGCGGACCCGCATTTTTCAACTGGCCGAGGCCCTCTATCAGACGATTCACCACAAGCTCAGCGTGCCGCTTTATCATGCGCTGCACACCGGGCGGGGGGCCCATCTCGACTCTCTCGATTGGCCGCTCAACAGCCGGCTTTGGCTCAAAAAAGAATTCGCAGAGATTCGGACCCTGCCTGATGAGCGCGCCCGCCTGGCCCGCCTGAGTGGAATTCTTGATCGTACGAATCCGGGACCGGGCGGATTTTACGATAATCCCGGCTCGCTTCCGATGACGCCCCGCCTCGATCGCGGAGCAGGCGCATCGGAAGATCCCGCCGGTATTCGCTCCTCCATGACCGGATGCCTCTATCTCACCCAGGAGCCTCTTTCCCTGCCATATGCCTGGTGGTCCCACGCTTGGTCGCTAAACGATGCCCCCCTCTCGCTGGTCTATGACAATCTGGATCCCTCTGCGGAATACGAGGTGAAGGTGGTCTACGCGATGACGGAATATAAAAACAAGATCCAGCTTGTTGCCAATGACTCGAACGAGATTCACGGGTTCATCGAAAAGCCCGATCCGGCCGTGCCGCTTCTTTTCCCTGTGCCCGCCTCCGCCACCACCTCCGGGCGATTGAAGCTGACCTGGCGGCGCGAGCCCGGCCTCGGCGGCGAGGGCCAGGGTTGCCACATCACCGAAATTTGGCTCATGCGCAAGGACCGGGCGGATTTTCAGGAGGCCGCCCGCGCGAAATGGGAATTCGCAGGATAGATCGTCATGAAAATGATTTTGTCGGAACCAGTCCCATTTTTCTGAGCTATGATTTTCCCTCGCTTCGCTGTTCTGCTTCTGCTGCCGGTCGCCGTGTTCGCAGCCGGGCCGGCTTCGGCTCCCGTTCCGGCTTACGAGTGGGACATGAGCGGCCTTTCGCGGAACGACGGAAGGCTCGTGCCCAACACTGGCAGCCGCGGTGCCGAAGCGGCTCCGGCCCGACAGGCCTTGGCCGCCTCTGGCGTGGCTTTGGATGAGGACGGCGCCAATTCGCACCGGCGCGTGGTCTGGGATCCGGAAGTCGCCGATCCCCTTGGTCACCACGAAGCGGTGACGCTGGAATTCACCGATCCTTCGCAAAAGCAAGGGTTCCTTGTGCGTGCCGACCACCCGGAGGTGGTCGATGTCGAACTGATCTATTCGGTCCGGGTGAAGCGAAAAGGCGACGCCGTCGGCAAATTCATCCTGGGTTCGACCACGGATGCCTCCGGCCCGAAGACTGTCTTCGAGGCGCCCGCGGAATGGACCGAAGTGAGCGTCCAGGGAAAACTGGGTGCCTCTGCTTTTGGAATGGCCCTGCGCCCCGCGGCAGACAGCCCTCTACCTTGCGGGCTTTCGATTTATGCCCCGATGATCCGCGAGGCCGGAACGACGGACATTCCGCTGGCGGATTTCCGTGCAGCGCGGCAGGCCGGCCATGCCTACGCCCCCCTGGCCCTGCCGGGTGCCGTTCATCTGGATCCGCAGGGCGGCATCCTGCGCGAGGAGAAGACGAGGAACCTCCAGGCCGAACTGGCACCGGAGACCGTCACCAATTTTGCATTATCCGCGTGGATCAAGGTGGACAAATTGCCCAAGGTCCGCGGCATCGTCGCGGGCTTCTCGCGCACGGAGGATCCCGCGGAGAATCCGGATCAGATGGCACGCGTCGGAGTGTATGGCGAAATTGATCAGGAAGACTTCCGCGGGCGGCTCAGTTACTCCCCGGGCCCCAATCTCGACAAACAGCTCTACAGCCCGCATTTCGATGGCTCGGGCTGGCTCCATTTCCACATCAATTACGGTCATGCGGGCACGAGCGCCCCTTTGCCTTCCGGCAAGCTGGCGCACGAATTGCTGATCAATGGCATCCCATTCCATGAACGCGCCACAGAGCCCTGGGGCAATGTTGTGCCGCGTCTTCTTAGCCTTGGCGGCCTCGACGGTTCGGCCAAGTCCCTGCAGCGTGGGGAGGGGGTGTGGGAAAACCCTTTCGCGCTGGTGCGCTATGAACCCAACACGCACGTTTCACGCGATGAGGTTATTGCCCGGGTCAAGCACGACCGCGAGGCTTTTCCCTTCCTTCGCGAACCGCTCGACGCGATGGTCGTCGTCGAAGGTGACAGCACCAGTGCGTTCCGCGGAGCACCAATATACATGTATTCCCGCGAGCTGCGGAAACCCGGGCGTTTGTTCGTCAATCACTCGCGAGGGGGATCGTGGTATCAGGGAGGGAAGGAAAGCAACTCCGACTACATCGGTACCGGTCAACGACGGGCCATGCGGCGGGAGGCGTTGACCAAGGGGCTCGATCTCGGCTACCGCAAGGTTTTCACCCTCTGGACGCCCGGGGAAAATGACGGCAACGGGAGAGGGGTCCTGCGCGTCGGCGGGGATGCCGGTCAGGCTGTGCAGACCTTTACCAATTTCATTCTCGACGACCTCGAGGCGGTGGACCCCGGGCGCGAGCGCAGCCGGTCGATCTTTGTCAGCATGAAAATGAGCGATTTTTCCGACGGTGTGAAAAGCGAGGTTCGGGATTATTGGAAAGCTCTTGAGGCGATCTACAGCGAGCCGGTCGATCCGGTCAACGCCCCCTACCTCTACCGCGCCCCGGCCGGCCATCCCGGGCGCACCCACGACTACTTCATCGCCATGCACAAATGGAAACCCACGAACGGCAAATACACCTGGAAGGATTGGGAGGAACTGGCCCGGGATGCCAAGGCCGACCGCAATGGCGCGCGCGACATCATCAGCGGAGACGGTCAGCACTGGACCCAGGGCTGGAACCCTTATGTTTCCGAGGCTGTCCATATCCCCTCACTGAAAAAAATCTTTGAGCTGGAGGGAGTCAATTGACCGGAGAGCCGATGCCGCCAGGACGGTTCCAAACCAACCGGAAGTCGATCTAAAAAGCGCTATGAAAATATCCACAATGGAAGCCTTTGATATCGTGGTTGTCGGCGGGGGCATGGGCGGTGTCCTGGCTGCCATGGCCGCCAAAACACCGGGCTTGCGGGTGTTGATCGTCGAGCCCAGCAACGTGCTGGGCGGCCAGGGCACAGCGGGCGGAGTGGCGGGTTTTTGCGGTGACACCTCGCGGGTCAACCATCTCTTTGATGAATTGGTCTCCCGCCTGGCCAGGCATAATCTGATCGCCCCGATCATCCCCACGGCGGACCGCCGGGATTACGACCTGGAATGGTGCGCGTTTTTCCTCCAGGAGATGGTGGTTGAGCGGGGAGTCGAAGTGCTTTTGCATTCGCGTGTGATCGATGCCAGGGCGGAGGCCGGCGTGGTGACGGGGCTCACCGTGGCAACAGCGGGCGGCCTGATGGAGATCACCCCACGCTTTGTCATCGATTGCTCCGGCAGTTGCATCGTGCCCTTTCTGACCGGTTTTCCCGTGGTTCACGAAGGGGCCAACAAGCAACTGCCCATGAGCCTGTATTTCACCATGTGGGACACGGGCAAGGAGGTGACCCCGATTCTGCCCGAGGGTTGTCCGAAATGGGCCAACGACGACGAGATTCCCATGACCAGCCTGCACATTTTTCCCACGGGGAAAGTGGAGGTGAAAATGAAGGTTGTGGGCTTCGATGCGGCCGACGGGAGGAGCCGGTCCGACGCGGAGATTTTTGCGCGTCGCCACATGCACGGCTTGATTTACTACCTCCAGACCGTCGGATATCGCGGGATCAAACTCAACACAAGCGTGCTCGCCTCCGTCTCCCGGAGCATTGGCATCCGCGAGGAGCGCCAGATCGTGGGGGAACATGTGCTCACCGAAGCGGAGGTGCGGCGAGCGGCGATTTTTCCCGATGCCATCGGCGTCTGCGCCTATCATCTCGATTATCACTGGCCCGATCGCATGCAGCGCGGGACCGGAGGATATTGCGACATGCTGGACCCGCATCACATGCCGCTCCGGATGATGATTCCCAATGGGGCAAAAAACCTGCTCGTGGCTGGGCGGGGCTCTTCCGGCGACCAAATGGCCATGAGCGCGTTCCGCGTGATGGTGCCGGTGGCGCAGTTGGGCTTTGCCGCCGGGCTCGCGGCCCAACAATGCCTCGAAACCGGCTCGGATCTCACCACCATCGATGTGCCGGCGCTTCAGAAAAAAATCACCGACGGCGGGCAGTCGCTCGATCTTTCCGACTACGGCAGTTTTCTGCGCCATGATCTTTTTGCACAGGAATATCTTTTTGAGGACGATCGTCCCTTTGCCTCGTGCCATGCCTCCACCCTGGTGCAACTGACCAATGCGCGGTTTCTTGTCGCGTGGTTTGGCGGCACCGCCGAGGGGAAGCCGGACGTTGGGATTTGGTCAGCGGAACGCCGCGAGCGCCAGTGGTCGGCACCCCGGCTCATCGCAAAGATCTCCGACGAACCGCATTGGAATCCCGTGCTTGCCCGCGCTTCCGACCGCAGCCTCCGGCTGTTTTTCAAAACCGGATCCAGTCCGGTCGCCTGGCGGACCTGGATGATGATTTCCAGCGACGAGGGAGCGACATGGAGTCCCGCCCAGCCGGTCGGGGAAACGTCCCTGCCACCGCTCGGAGCTGTGAAAAACAAACCGCTCCCGCTTTTCGACGGCACATGGCTGGCGCCGAATTCGGTCGAGACAGACGGTCGTTGGGACGCATTGGTTGACCGCAGCACCGACGAAGGCCTGACCTGGCAGCGCGGAGAACGGGTGCCGTTGGATCATGCCAAATTTCCGGGACCCGGCGTGATTCAGCCGGCCCTGTGGGAATCCGAGCCGGGTCATGTGCACATGCTGCTCCGCGGCACCTCGGGGTTTGTGTGCCGCAGCGATTCCCCGGATGGAGGCCGCACGTGGAGTCCGGTTGTTGCGACGGAAATCCAGCATTCCAATACCGGTCTGGATCTCGCCAAACTCGAAGATGGGACTCTGGCCCTGGTCTTCAATCCCTGCGCTGCACCGGGCAGATCCCCGCTCACCATCGCGCTGTCCCGGGATAATGGACTGACCTGGCCGCAACGCCTCGATATTGAAACCGGCCCCGGAGAATTCTCGTATCCCGCCATCATTCCCACCCGCGTGGGTATGGCCATCACCTATACCTGGAACCGCGAGCGCATCGCCTTCTGGCATGGCTCGGTGGAACGCGTGCCCGAGTTCACCTGCACGGCCAAGCCCTAAAAACCCAAAACGCTCACATCCCATGTCCAAACTCCTGCAACCAATCCGCGGCATCATCCCTCCCATGGTCACGCCGCTGACCGAAGCCGATCGCCTGGATCACAAGGGGCTCGAACTCCTTGTCGAACATATCCTCGGTGGCGGAGTTCATGGCCTGTTCATTCTTGGCACGACCGGCGAGGGGCCGAGCTTGTCCTATCGGGTGCGAAGGGAACTGATTTCCGCGGTGTGCGGTCAGGTGGCAGATCGTGTGCCCGTGTTTGTCGGCATCACGGATTCGGCTTTTGTAGAGTCGATGGAGATCGCCAGCCATGCTCAGAAGTCCGGGGCCTCCGCGTTGGTCGTCGCGCCGCCGCCCTATTATGCGACAAGCCAGCAGGAGTTGCTGGGATATTTTCAAAGGCTTGCCGCAGCGGTGCCGCTGCCTTTGCTGCTCTATAACATGCCGACACACACCAAGGTGTTCATCGAAGCCCAGACCGTTCTGGCGGCCGCAGAGATTCCCGGAATCACCGGCCTGAAGGACAGTTCCGGCAACATGACCTATTTTCACACGGTTCGTTCCCTTCTTGCCGATCGGCCGGATTTTTCCCTTCTCGTGGGACCGGAGGAACTCCTGGCCGAAACCGTCCTGTTGGGCGGACATGGCGGAGTGAACGGCGGGGCGAACCTCGTGCCGGAACTCTACGTCGGAGTTTACCAGGCCGCCTCCGCCGGAGATCTCGTGACCGCAAAAAACCTGCACGAAAAAATCATCCGGTTGAGCAGGCGGCTTTACACAGTCGGCGGACGCGGATCGAGCATGATTGCCGGGCTGAAATGCGCGCTTTCCCTGCAGGGAATCTGCAGCGATTTCATGGCCGAGCCGTTTGTTCGTTTCGGTCCGGACGAACGGAAGATCGTTGCGGAGCGTCTTTTGGAGCTTGGCATGCCGGTTTGACGACAAACACTTAGGAATTCATGAAACGAATCAAATATGCCGCAGTGGGAACCGGCGGTCGGATTCCGATGTTTATCGATCCGATTGTCAGCCGGTTTCGAGAGGACGCCGAGTTGGTGGGGTTATGTGATCCGAGCGAGGTTCGGCGCACCTATCATCAGCAGCGGCTGGCGCGGGAATATGGCGTCGACCCTGTGCCGGCTTACGGAGATTTCGACCGGATGATGTCCGAACAGAAGCCCGATGTCGTTATCGTCTGCACTCCGGACTATCTGCATCACGAATACATTGTCAGGAGTCTCAACTTCGGGGCTGACGTCATTTCCGAAAAGCCTCTGACGATCGACGCAGTGAAATGCCGGGCCATTTTTGAAGCGGTCGAACGGACGAAGCGAAAGGTTCGCACAACCTTTAACATGCGATGGATGCCGGGGGTCAGCAAAGTCCGCGAATTGATCGCGCAAGGGGCCATCGGGCGTGTGCGGCACGTTGACTTCGAATATTTTTTGGACACCACTCACGGGGCCGACTACTTCCGCCGATGGCACAGCCAGAAGGCCTGCTCGGGCGGGCTGCTCCTCCACAAATCAACCCACCACTTTGACATGCTGAACTGGTGGATCGATGGGATCCCTTCCCTGGTGTTCGCGATGGGTGACCTGGTCTTCTACGGCAAAAAAAACGCGATCGAGCGCGGCGAGGAAGCTCGGACCCGGTATTCGCGTTACGCCGGATCTGCCGAAGCCAAAAACGATCCCTTCTATTTGGATATGGAGAAGGATCCGTCGATGCGCGAGCTGTATGTGAACGCGGAGGCGGAGACCGGTTATATCCGCGACCAGAATGTTTTCCGCGAAGGCATCGACATTGAGGATTCCATGAGCCTCCTCATTAAATACCGTTCGGGAGTGATGATCACTTATTCGCTGAACGCCTATTCCCCGCGGGAAGGATTTCGCGCCACGATTTCCGGAGATGCGGGCCGCATCGAATACGCCGAGCGGATCCCCACCCACATTATTACCGGGGAAAAGGAGATCAAGCCACAGGATGGCGAGTCATCCATTCAGCTGACCGTGCAGAAGCTGTTTTGCCCAGCTTTGCAGATTGAGATTCCCAGGGAAGAAGGCTCCCACGGAGGGAGTGATGTTCGTTTGCAGGAGCAGATGTTCTCCAGCCACCCCCCGGCCGATCCGCTCAGGCGGAGTGCCGGTCACGAACAGGGGGCGATGTCCCTCCTCATCGGCGCGGCGGCCAACGAATCCATCGCGACAGAACGTCCGGTAAAAATCGACGATTTGCTGAGTGTTCGACCCGGCGTTTTGCGGCTTGGTGATCTCGTGTAGCTCATCGCTCTCCTTGCCGGCCAACCTGGTAGTTCGTAACGAGCATGTCATCGACATACGCGAGCAATGGCTCCGTATTCCCCTTGGAGGAATAGATCCCGAGACCCCACAATACGGTTCCCTACCCGTCATTGGGATGATTGAGCCAGCCCCGCTAATGAAATGAGAATCGATATCGCAATGGAGAGCGTTGTTTTCATTTCAAAATTCTCTTGCGGATCAGGGAGCGTGCTTCCGTTCGAACTCAATCTGCAAGCCCGCTATTCAATCTATTAATTAATGCAAAAGAACGAACGTTGCTATCTCGTTATGAGGCCCGTGTTGATGGGGGGTTGATCCTGGCGACTTGGTGCCGTAGCCTTCCGTCCATGCGCTCATCTCCTCCTGCCACGATCGAAGCGCGCCCCAATAACCAGGTTAAGATCCCGCATTACGGTTTGTATCTCCGCAGGGCCGTCCTGGTGGCGATGTTGTTGGGCGGCTCCACTTTTTGCACAGTGTTTGCGACAGTTATTCCGGGAATGTCCGGAGCAGCCGCCTCGCTTAATGTGGATGATTTTGGAGCCAAGGGAGACGGGCTGACAGATGATACGGACGCCATCAACGCTGCTCTGGCCAAGGCGGGCGGCGGCACGGTCGGATTCACATCCGGGAAAACCTACCGTGTCCGCGGCATGAAGGCCGACAACACGTGCGGTATCGTCATCCCGGACGGTTCGCATATTATCGGTAACGACGCGATTGTTAAACTCCTCGATCATCAAGACAAAGAAGTCTGGCAGCCCTGTATTATCCGGCTGCGCGGGAGCGCCAACATCACGATTGATGGGCTGACCCTCGACGGCAACCGGCAGCAAAATCGCCCGCCGAATACAGATGGTGATGGAGGAGGGAACAACATCCAACTCGAGAGCGCGCGTGACATCCGGTTGATCAACGTCATCTCGCGCAACGCCTCAACCGACGGCCTCTACGCGACTGATGACTGGGCCATCAACGGCGGTAGCAAAGAACCCACGACCGGGCTGCATTGCCAGGGTTGCGTCTTTACAGAGAACACCCGGCAGGGGCTCTCCGTCATTAGTCTGCGCGATGCTGGTTTCTCGGACTGCGAGTTCAGCAGGACCGCAGGCCGGGCGCCTCAAGCCGGGGTGGATTTTGAAAATAACTGGCCTCACCAGGTTGCCGAAAAGATCACCTTCACCAGCTGCCGGATGACGGAAAACAAGACCTTCGGTGTGGTCTTTTCCATGCAACGCGACGTTTGGGCTCAGGATATCGCATTCAACGACTGCGAGTTCACGGGCAACCATGCGGACCAGCCCATTTCACTTCGCAACAACATGCGGAACATTTCCTTCAAGGGCGGACAGGCCGATGGCAAATACATCCTCGTCGGCACGCCGGGTTCCGATAGCGCGAAATACGACAACGTTGTCATCGATGGGCTGAAACTTTCCACCGATTTGCGTATTCGCTACGAAGGGGGAAAAATCACCGGCAATGAAAAGAGCCTGATTCTCAGGAATCTTACGTTCAATCCCTCGGAGAATCCCTCGAAAATGGGATTGCTCACTTTAAATAACTGTGACGGGGTCGAGCTGCAGAACGTTGCATTTCCGCGCAGCCGCTTCGCAGCGATCCGGCTGCTGGGTCATGTCACGGCCCTTGCCCTGCAGGATTGCACGTTCAGCGGGCGCAAAATGGATGACTCGGAAAACAATGACGTCTTCTTCGTGCGCGCGGATGCAAACACGACGGTTGCCAAGGGCGTTCGCATCCAGGATAGCCACTTCAACCACAGTGCCACGGAGGCAATTCTTCTCGACGGTCAGGGGGATTGGGAAATCGGGAAAGGAGTGACATTTGATGACTGTCGCGGTGAAGTTTCGCGCAAGAATTCTTTCAGGGGTAACTACAGGAAGGAATAGAAAACTGAGATATAACCTGCGCATCATCCCCGATCCAAGAGTGGAGCGTGGCAAGGATCACAGCCTACACGATATGCTGATGATCGCGATACTGGGGATGCTTTGCTGGGCGGAGAGCCTCATGGACTTCGAGGATTTTGGCAACGCTCCAAGATGCAGGTTTTCGCCACCAAACTTGGAGGCGTTGCACAGACCGTGTAACAGCCTGATCCGGAGAAATCGTCGCCTCGTTCCAAGCCCTCTTCAGGTGGCCGACAGGAATGCGGCCCGGTATTCGCGCGGGCTGCAATGGCTCTGCTCGCGAAATTTCCGGTTGAAATTGGCAAGGTTGTTGAATCCGGATTCTAGGGCGATGTCCGCCACCGTTTTGTCACTTTCGCAAAGAAGGCGGCATGCGTGGCCGAGACGGACTTCCGTGACGAATTGAGTGAAGGTTTTCCTCGTCGTCCGGCGGAACAGCCGACTGAAGGCGGCCGGCACCATGTTGGCGTGACGCGCCATTTCACGATGGCTGAAATCCTCCTGAAATTTCGCTAGGATGATATTGCAGACCCGGTGGATCCTGTCGGAACCCGGGTGCCCGGACAGCAAAGCTTCGCTCGATTTGGACAAAGCGCGCGGTTCCGGAGCATCAAGCAAATCTCCGGCGAGTTCGAAGAATGCCGACAGGCGCTTCACACCATCCGTTTGCCGGATGCGCCGAAGCAGCCGACCTGCACGCAGCGACGTTTCCGGGTCAAAAACCAAACCGCTCCGGCTCCGATCCAAAAGGAGCTTAAACGTCCTCAACTCCGGCATTCCCTGCAGGAACCCCGGGCTCGCTCCATGCAGGAAGTGCAGCACCTCCGCCAGCGCGCCTTTTTCCGGAGGCACCGTATTGCGAAACACATGGGGCAGATTCGCGCCGAGAAGGTAGAGTTCACCGGCTTGGAAGGACCCGATGTGGTCTCCGACCACCCTGGTTCCACAGCTCTCCGAGATGAACGTCATCTCGATCTCCGGATGAAAGTGATAGGGGTGGTCGAAGGTCGGCAACCGGATCCGTTTTGAAACCAAGGAACGATCCGGCGGATGCAGAAGCGGCTCCAAATTTGCTCTCATTGATTCGATGGCCTCACGTTTTCTCTGTATGTGATCAACAGAGTATCATGACTGGTCACATACGGCGGAGCATTTTCTGGCATCCACAGAATATGATTTTCAATCGTCCATATGTCCGAAAACCCTGACCCATTTCAAAAAGCCCGGGAAACCGGGCCCGTTACAGAATGCGAATTTCAAGGCAAACCGGTTCCCATGATTCTTCGACATAAGGACGTGCGCGAGGCGGCCAGGGACTGGAAGACGTTCAGCTCGGATGCTCCTTTTCGCGTTCCGATTCCGTCAGAAGAATCCGTGCGCACCATTCGGCAGTTGCCCATCGAAACGGATCCGCCCGACCACACCGACTACCGCAAGATCGTCGAACCGTTCTTCAACCGTCCCCGCGAGGAGGAGATGCAGGAAAATATTCGATGCCTTGTTGATGAAATTCTGGGAAGAGCTCTGGAGAAGGAATGTGTCGAGGCGGTGAATGAGATCGCGCTTCCGCTGCAGTCCCGCTCGCTGGCCTGCCTGCTGGGGGTGGCGGATTCGGAAGCGGACGAATGGATCAGTTGGGGCGTCAATGTCCTGCGGGACGGGGAACTGAGCGTGGAAAAAGGTGCTCGGCTCGAGCAATACATCCACCGCAAGCTCGACAGGGCGGAGGAGGAACCGGGCGGGGACTTTTTCAGTGCCCTCGTGCAGGCGGACTTCCGCGGTCGGCGGCTGACACGCGCGGAAATGCTCGGCTTTTCCAACCTCGTTTTTGCCGGAGGGAGGGACACGGTCATTCACTCGGTGACATCGATATTCGCGTGGTTTGCGGGGCATCCGGAAGCGCTCGATGCGCTGCGGCGGGATCCGAAACTCGCGATGAGCGCCACCGAAGAGTTCATGCGCTACTTATCGCCCCTCACTCACATCGGTCGCGTGTGCCCGCATGCGGGAGACTTGCACGGAACGCCCGTGGAGGCGGATCAAAGCATCTCGCTGTGCTGGGCCTCGGCGAACCGCGACGCCGCGGTCTTCGCTGCGCCGGATGAAGTTCAGATGGATCGCAAGCCGAACCCACACATCGCGTTCGGCAGCGGCCCACATACGTGCCTCGGCGCCCTCCACGCCCGCACGCTGTTCCGGATTTTGCTCCGCACGTTGTCAGAGCGTGTCCGGAAAATCACAGTGATCGAAAGTCAGGAGAACATCGAATCCATCTCGCACTTCAACCGCCAAACCGGCTTCGAGAAGCTGGTTGTAAGGTTCACGGCGCTCGAAGCGGCTCCGGTCTGCCCGGAGCACTGAATCTCATGAACGGACTCCAACGCACCAACAACTTCCTCGCCGGAAAACCGGTTGACCGCCCGCCATTCCACCCGATCATTATGCGCTGGGCCGCGCGATATGCCGGTGTGAAATACCGGGACTTTTGCCTCGATTACCGCGCGAAAGCAGCGGCCATGATTAAATGCGCCGACGACTTCGGGATCGATTGGGTCACGGTCATGTCCGACCCGTGGGCTGAGGCCGAGGCGTTCGGGGTCACGGTCGAATACCCGGAGGACAACCTGCCGGTTGACACCGGGGGCCGACTGCCCGGCCTCGAAGCTGCGGCCGCGCTGCGTCCCTACAAGCCGCTCGACCACGCCCGCTGCCTCAATCGGATCAACGAAATCCGCGAGTTCAAGCGCCTCGTGGGAGACAAGTATTTCATCGTCGGGTGGGTCGAAGGCCCGGTCGCCGCCTATGCGGATATCCGTGGCCTCACCGAGGCCTCGATGGATTTTCTTGACGATCCGGAAGCCTGTGGGAAAGCGATGGATGTCATCGTCGGGAGCGCGATGGAATTCATCTCCCTGCAGGTCGAAGCCGGCGCGCATTGCATCGGGATCGGCGATGCGTTCTGCTCGCAGATCGGGCCGGGGCCTTACAGAGATCTGGCATTCCATCGCGAAAAGCGTCTCGTGGACCACATCCACAGCCTCGGAGCCAAGGCGAAGCTCCACGTGTGTGGAAACACCTCGCCGATCATGAAGGACATGATCGCCACCGGAGCGGACATCGTCGACGTTGATCACCTTGTCCCCGACATGGGGAGCTTCACCGGCTTTCTGTCTCCGACTCAGACCTTCTCGGGGAAAAGCGACCCCGTGGGGGTCATCCAGAATGGCTCGCCGGATCAAATCCTACAAAGCGTCCGGAGTTGCCGCAGCGAGGCCGGTGGACGGGTGATCGCCTCAGCCGGATGCGAGGTGCCACCGGATACGACCGTGCAAAATATTCGCGCGTTCCGCGCTGCGGCGGAAGCCTGATCCCCAAGCATCCGATCATCTGAGGCTCCTTCTGCTGTTAAAAGGGAAAATGAGAATAGGTAACGGACACGGTGCACGGTGAAAGGATCTTGAGCGAGGGAATCGAGCGCGAGATGGCGCGAATGTTCAACTCGCTTGAACTCAGTCTTCCCAAAAATCGGGAAATCAAAAAGAGTGCAGCATTACGGCAGGCCAGTCATGCATGGCTGACCAAGCGCCGGATACGACATTTCGCGGAGCAAGGAACCTCCGGGCAAGCCCCGGGGCATTTAGGAATATGAATTCAATGAGCCACGACACAAGGCCGATGCAAGCTTCGGGGTATCAGAGCCAAAGGGAATGAAGCCCCGCAGAGCCCGACACGGCCTCTTCGCTCCTCCACAGAGGTGTCCCTAAAAGTGTCCCTTCTTGTGGTTGCAGAGTAGTGGAAGAGTTGGAGCGAGTATTGCTTGATTAGCCTGATAATCAGTGTATTCTGACACTGAAAACAGCAGAAAATCCGCCGAATCCCACCCCCTCCGAGTTTTTTCGAAGCAAAACAAAAAAGCGGCTCTCCACCAAACAATGGGGATGGGGGTCATTGTTGATGTTGTTGGTTAGCCGCACTGAGCGAGGACGCGCAGGCGGTATTTGTTGATTGTATCCGGGTAAAAACATTCCCTGCACAGCACGCCTCTCAATGTGTAGCATGCCGGGGTGTTTTCTTTGATGCCAGCTTCCATGAGACGCTTTCTTGAACGCGGTGGAGGCTGGGTTGCCGGGCAGTGTTTTCTCTTTGCGTGCCTGCTCGGACTTGCGGTCCTGTATCCCGGCACAGGTCTGGCAGCTTGGCGTTGCGCTGGCCTGATTGTTCTGGTCGTCGCAGCCGCCGTTGCGGTCACCGGTGCATTGGCGCTCGGCAGAAACCTCACCCCGTTCCCGAAACCGACCGATCACGCCAAGCTGGTCCAGCACGGGATCTACGCGAAGATCCGCCACCCGCTCTACACCTCCGTGATCCTGGCCGGATTCGGCTGGGCGCTCGTCTGGCTGAGCTGGCCCGCGCTCTTGGCGGCAGTGGCATTAGTGCCATTCTTCCATGCAAAATCCTGCCGGGAGGAAGGCTTCCTCCGCCAGAAGTTTCCGGGATATCGCGAATACGAGGCACGCACCTGCAGGTTCATCCCTTGGATCTACTGACGCCCCTTGTCTGGTCGGAGTGGCATTCCCCCTTCGCTCCCTTCATTGCCAATCAAAATTCCCCCTCGCCCGATGGTGTAAAAATATCCTGAAGCAGTTTCGCAACAGCAAGTTCGAGAAGCAACTGCGCGTGCTGCCTGAGCTGACCGAACAGCACAACTGGCCCCCCGAACTCGCTAAAACCAAGGACGCCGAGATCCATGGACTGAACCGTGTCGGAGTGGGCCTATTTTTCGGGAACCAGACTGACGTCATCAATCAGGCATGCACCTGTGGCTCCGCCCTGGCAGAAGCGTCGAGATAGCATTATCCAGACAGCCCTGGCTTCGCCTCCCCATTTCCCATCATTCAGACCGCCCCAGTGGGATTTCGGTGTATCCTTCCGTGGCGAGACAGTTATTTCCTGCCATTCGTCTCCACCATCCAGCCGCACCTCATATTGAAACGTCTGTTCACCGGAATCGGTCAGACGAATATCCAAGCCGGTGATTCCATCAGGTTTCACCCAAAGTTTCAGTTCACCCAAAGGTATTGGATCCACTCGCCGCGTCAGGGCCACATACGAGCTTCCCGCTCCGAACTCTGC
>CAZRIL010000082.1:0-24689 GCA_964600115.1 uncultured Chthoniobacter sp.
TAGCGCATCGTAATCTGGGTAAGTCGAATGTTTGGTGCAGGGAGCACACCCAGGTGGCCTGGGAGGCCGCTCGGGAGACTGCCGGAGGCAGCCCGGCGAGATGAGCGGGAGCGAACGAGTCAACTGATACCGAAACGAAGTGAAGCATCGCCCGCGCTCCTGTTTACTGCAAAGTGATCAGTATTGGAGCCTGCGAATCAATGCCCGCCTCTGCTTGCGGGGTCAGTACCCAAACGGGATGGGGCCCTCTTGGTTCATTTCTGCCTACCGTCCGATTTTCCTCAGCCTGAGTCCTGACATCAGGTTCCGCTCAATCTGTTCGAGCGAGATCCCCTTGGTTTCAGGAACAAAGATCAGGAAGAAAATGATGAACAGGACATTCAGCCCGCCATAGAGCAGGAAAGTGTTACCCGGGCCGAAGCCGTTGATGAGCGAAAGGAACGTCATGCCAACGATCGCATTGGCAATCCAGTTCGTTCCTGTGCTGAACGTGACGCCGAGATCGCGCCCCGCCAGCGGATAAATCTCCGAACAGATCACCCAGATAATCGGTCCGGCGCTCATCGCGAAGCCGATGATGAAAATCAGCAGCGAAAAGATTGCGGGATAGGCATAGCTGAGGCTCTTCAGGATGATGACAGCCTCCATGACCCCTTTTTCATTCGGCATCATGCGCGTCTCTCCCCCGATGAGGAACAGCGTGCCAACGCTGAGAAGCGCAAGGCCCATGGTGACGAAACCGGCATACATGATCGGCTTGCGGCCGAGTTTGTCCACGAACGCGATCGCGATAAATGTCGCCAGCACGTTGGTCACTCCGACAATGACGGTCCCCCACATCTGCTCGTTGGTGTCCTCAAAACCCGCCATGCCGAAAATGCGCGGGGCATAATACATGATGACGTTGATGCCCGTAAGCTGCTGGATGATCTGCAGTCCGATACCCAGGCCGATCGCCCGGCGGAAATTCGAATTCTGCATGAACAACTGGAACCCGTTCTGCTTCACCTTCATGCTGTCCTCGATCTCACGCACTTCCGCGGCGATCTCCGCATCGTCGAGGTGCATCTGCTTGAAAACGTTCACGGCGTGTTCGCGGAGTCCCTTCAGAAACAGCCAGCGGGGACTTTCCGGCAGCATGAAGACGCCGATGAACATCACGGCCGCCGGGATGGCGATAATCCCAAGCATGAGCCGCCAATGCCCTCCGGTGACGCCATCGAATGTCGCGTATGTGGCCAGCCAGGTGTTGCTGAGGAATGCCATGACAATGCCGATCGTGATCATGAGCTGATACATCGAGATCATGGAGCCGCGCACCGACTGAGGGGAAATTTCGGACAGGTAGAGGGGCGCGGTGAACGATGCCACGCCGACGGCGATTCCCAGGATAAACCGCGCGATGATCAGGACATGCTCGTTCGGGGCGAATGCGCAGAGGATCGCACCGATGATAAAATTCACGGCGCTGATGAGAATCGTTTTCCTGCGGCCAAGGTGGCTGGACAAAATCCCGCTGAACAGCGCTCCGAAAGCCGCGCCCCAGAGCAGCGAGCTTACCACCAGTTGGATCGTGTCGTCGGAAATCTTGAAGTCTTTTTGAATGAACTTTTCAGCGCCCGAGATGACACCGACATCCAGCCCGAAGAGCAGGCCGGCAAGCGCGGCGGTGAAGCCGATGAAATAGACGATAAAGCTGACCTTTTTTGGAGAGGAGGGATTTGGCATGAGGGAGGTGTGATTCCTAAAGTATTCCTCCATCGGGACTCTGGCACAATCCTTTTTGCGGCGTGGTGGTCATCGAAATCTTCCTGGGCGAAAGCAACACCCGGACTTGCCCGGGCTTTGCGGTCGGTCAGGGTGAACGGGCGTTCCGCCCGTTTAGGCACTGACTCTGCAAGCGCAAGCAGGCGTCTTTCACACGCAGGACGACCGATACTCAAGTAGAAGGGGCCGAGGTCATCCTGCCCTCCATCGTTCAGGTTCGCGGGCGGGACGCCCTCGCTCCGTTGGCACCTTATCACCTCTCTACTTTCGAGGGTCGGCTTGACACCAAATATGCGGGCAGTTGCGGGTTATATCGCACTGCTGGTCCACGAGATCTAGACAAAACCTGGCTTAGGGGGACGATGTTTTCTTTGCCCGGTGTCCGGCAGTCCGGTATAGTTCCTAATTGATGAAATTGCACCCCCTGACGAAGACAGGCCGACGGCTTGCTTTTCCAGCGGGCTGTTCACTCTGCGGAGGCAAGGAGGCATGAAGCTGGATTTCACTGAGAGTCCCGGATCGTTGGACGAAATCATCCATGCATTTTCCGCAGCCCACGGGCTGGACGTCTCCCGATACGACGAGGCATTCCTCCGGAGAACGCTCGCCAAGCGGATGGAGGTGACAGGAACGGCGACCATCCCGGACTATGCCGGGCATCTGGCTGGAGATCGGGAGGAAGCTCAAAAATTCTGCTCTTCTCTGCGGATCACCCACACGGAGTTTTTCCGGAATCCACTGAGCTTTGCCGTGATCGAGCAGATTGTCCTGCCGGCCCTTGTGGAATCGAAAAAGAAATCCGGCGGAGAGATCCGGGTTTGGTCAGCCGGCTGTGCCTCGGGTCAGGAAGCCTGGTCCATCGCGATGCTCCTTGATGAACTGGCCGGGCCCGTTTCCTACCGGATCTTTGCCACCGACCTGGAGGAACCCGTCTACGCACGGCAGGGGGTTTACGGTCCCGGGGATGTGGGCAACGTCAGGACGCGTCACCTGCACGAGTATTTCACCCGGCAGGGAGACGCCTATTCGGTTGTTCCCCGGCTGCGCGAGCGGGTGGATTTTTCCGTGTGCGATTTGCTCGATGGTTCCCCTGCAATTCCGGCGGCGAGCATCTACGGCGACTTCGATCTGATCCTCTGCTGCAACCTGCTGTTCTACTACAGCCTCGAGGCGAGGAGGCAAATTCTGGACAATATCTGCAGCGGTTTGGGGCCTGGCGGGTATTTCGTGACGGGTGAGGCGGAAAGGGTTATGGTCGCAGCGCACGGAGGGCTCCATGCCATGGCACCATCGGTGGCCGTATTCCGGACCGACCCCAGAACAAAATGAAGCAGGCTTTTTTTGATGAGGATAGAACCGGGCTGCGTCGCTTTTCCCAAGCGCTGGCCGGGGCTGCCATTCTCGTGCCCCTGCTCAGCCTCCTTGGCTGGCTCAGCGGGCGCACGATTTTTGCGAGCTACAACGAGCAATTCATCCCGATGGCTCCGAGCACCGCGATCGGCTTTATTCTTCTCCTCGCCTCCTTGCATCTCGCGCTCCGTCCATCGACCGGCCCGGTCGTGCGTTTCGGGGTCGGCGTTGTCGGCGGGCTGGTTGGCACCTATGGGTTCCTTGTATTTTTCGGGTGGCTCACCGGATGGCCGCAAAATCCCGATAATGCTCTGTTCAAGGTGGCTGACAGTCCGGAAGGTTTTACAATCGGACGGATGTCGCCGGTCACCGGCGGGCTCCTGTTTCTGGCCGGGATCTCCCTTGCGGCGCTCGTTCGAGGCCAATGGCACGGTGATCGCACGAATTTCTGGCTGGCGTTGTCAGGGCTTCTGGGATCGGGGGTCTCCCTCTTTGGGATGATGTTCATTTTGGGTTACGCTTCCGGTGAGCCGTTGCTCTATACAAGCTCGACCATCCCGTTGGCTCTTCCGACGGCCCTCTCTTTCTTCCTGATGGGAGGGTGCCTGGCGATCACGGCGGCGCTCCATCGCCCGGGCCACTGGTTCCGGTCGCTGAACGATGTTTCTATCGGCACCCAACTGCGTCTCGGGCTGGGCACCATCCTGTTTCTTGTCGTGCTGCTGGGCACTCTGACATGGGTTCAGTCGGAGAAGCTCTTCTCGCAGACAAGGATCATCTACGAGAAACCTTTTCCTGTTCGCCGGGCGATCGGTGCCCTGAAATCCGACGTGCTGACCATGCGAATGGAGTATAGGAACATGCTCCTTGCCAGCAGCGAAGAGGAACGGTGGATTGCAATTGCCAACAGCGATTTGGCCGAGGCCGATGCCGGACGGCAGATCCAGATTCTTTTCGACTGCTTTCTGGGGTCCCGCTCGGATGTCGAGGCTGCCCGAAGGGCATTTGTCCGGTGGTCATCCATGGTGAAGTTCAGCCGCGAATGGGCACGGACGGCGAAGATTGCCGAGGTCGCCGAGCGGCTTCGGGAGACCGGCGATATCGGCATCCGGAGGGAAGAGATGCTCCGCAGTATCGCCAAAATTGATGACATTTCCCGGGACATATCAGAGCAGCTTTACCGCGGGGCCGTGGAGCAACGCCAAACCCTCGCTCTACAGATGCTCCTCGCGACAGGTGGAATTATACTGCTCTCGATGTTCATCATCTGGCTTCTTCTGAGAGGGATCAAGGATCCGCTCCGGCAGCTGACTGTGGCGGCGGCGCAGTTGCGCCAGGGGAAGCTGAATGCCCGCAGCAGGTTTGTTTCCGCCAACGAGTTCGGGTTGCTCTCGGCCTCGTTCAATGCGATGGCCGACTCGATTCAGAAAGAAATGATGATCGAGCAGAATGCCGCCGAGCTTGCGCACGTCATGCTCAAGGAGGACGAGGTGCATGCGTTCTGCCGCGAGATGCTCAAGGCTTTGCTCCAGCACACCGGCTCGCAGGTGGCGGCGGTCTACTTCCTGAGCGAGGACGGGACCGCTTACGAGCATTTCGAGTCGATCGGTCTCGGGTCAGGCGCTCGCACCGCCTTCCCTGCCGCAGGGCTGGAGGGCGAACTGGGCGCGGCGCTTACCTCCCGGCAGATCCAGCGGATCACCGACATCCCGGCAGATTCAAGGTTCACCTTTGCCGCGGTGAGCGGGAACTTCCTGCCGCGGGAAATCGTGACCATTCCCATCCTTTCCGATCACACGGTGACCGCTCTGATCTCGCTGGCCAGCATCCGTGCCTACGACGCGCCGTCCATCCGCCTGGTCAACGATGTCTGGAGCGTGCTGACCGCCCGCGTGACCGGAGTTCTCGCCTTCCAGAAAATCCAACGTCTGGTTGAGAGGCTGGATCACCAAAACCAGGAACTGGGCGCGCAGAAGCAGGAACTCTCGGCTCAGGCGGACGAGTTGACCGGACAGAATGTCGAACTGGAAATGCAGAAGCGCGAGCTGGACGAGGCCAACCGCCTGAAGAGCGCGTTCCTGTCGAACATGAGCCACGAGTTGCGCACGCCCTTGAATTCTGTGATCGCGCTCACCGGCGTCCTGAGCCGGCGTCTGGCGAAGTCCATCCCCGAAGAGGAATTTGGCTATCTTGAGGTCATCGAACGCAACGGGAAAAGCCTCCTCGACCTCATCAACAACCTTCTTGATCTTTCCCGGATCGAGGCCGGCCGCGAGGAGGTCAGCGTCAGCCGTTTCTCCATCCGCGATCTTGCGGGCGAGCTCGTCTCGATGATCGAGCCTCAAGCGCGTGAGAAGCAGGTCGCCCTCCTGAACGAGGTTCCCGATGATCTGCCCCTGATAGCATCCGACTATGACAAGTGCCGGCACATCCTCCAGAACCTTGTCGGCAATGCGGTCAAATTCACAGAGCACGGCCGCGTGACAATCGGCGCGCAGGTCATTCCCGGCGCAACTCCGGATGCAAGGTCCTCATTTCGTATTTCCGTCAAGGATACCGGAATCGGGATTTCCGCCGACCAGCTGTCGTTTATTTTTGACGAATTCCGACAGGCGGACGGCAGCACGTCGCGCAAATACGGGGGCACCGGGTTGGGGCTGGCCATTGCCAGAAAATACGCTCTGCTTCTCGGTGGCGATGTTACGGTGGAGAGCGTGCCCGGCCAGGGATCGACATTCACCGTCCTTCTGCCCACGGAACCGGCGACCGGCGGCCGTGCGACCAAGCCGTTCCGGAGTCCGATCCGGGTAGGGAGAAACGCTGTCCGCCCACCGAATGAGCAATCCCCGGCAGTAGCCACGGCTCCTGCCGGCAAGGGCCACACAATCCTTCTGGTCGAGGACAACGAGCCGGCAATCATCCAACTGACATTCATCCTTCAAGCCGAGGGTTACCGCGTGCAGGTGGCCCGCAACGGACAGGAAGCCTTGGCGCAGTTGGAAGAGACCCTCCCGGCGGCCATGATTCTTGACCTGATGATGCCCCACGTGGACGGGTTTCAGGTGCTCACACAGATCCGTGGCAACGCGAGAACGGAAAGGCTGCCGGTCATCATCCTGACCGCAAAGCATGTGTCCAGGGAGGAATTGAGCGTCCTCAAGGCAAATCATATTCACCAGTTGATTCAGAAGGGCGATATCAAGAAAGACGAGTTGCTCGCGGCGGTGGCTGCGATGATCGCACGGCCGGTGCAGAATCGACTCCCGTCCCGACCGCGTCGCCCGCGATCCGGAAAACCTGTCGTCCTCATCATGGAGGACAACCGGGACAACCTCCGCACAATCAAAGCCCTTCTGGGCGACCGATACAGGATCATCGAAACCGAAGACGGTCTGGCCGGCTTCGAGCTGGCCCGGAGCCACCGGCCGGATCTCATACTCTCCGACATCGCACTCCCCGGGCTGGATGGGATCCGGGTTCTTCAAAAGATCCGCCAGGACGAATCCTTGCGGCATGTTCCGGTTATCGCGGTCACGGCCAGCGCCATGAAGGGAGACCGGGAGCAAATTCTTGCCCACGGCTTTGACGGCTACCTCTCCAAGCCCTTGGATCACGATGCCCTGCTGAATCTGGTGCGGGGATTTTTGGAGGAACGGGCATGAAAATTCTCGCGATCGATGACAAGCGGGACAACCTGACTGTGCTGAAAGCCGTGCTGCTGGACCGTCTGCCACATGTCGGGCTCCTGACCGCCCAGAGCGGCCCCGAAGGGCTCGATCTGGCAGCGGCCGAAGACCCGGATGTGATCCTCCTTGATATCGTCATGCCGGACATGGACGGGTATGATGTTTGCCGGAGGCTGAAGGCGGACTCCCTTCTGAAAACGATTCCCGTCCTCTTTTTAACAGCCCATACCGACAGGGACACCCGCATCAAGGCGGTGGAGGCGGGGGCGGACGGGTTTCTCTCCAAGCCTTTCGATGAGCTTGAGCTGAGCGTCCAGATATTGGCGATGAGCAAGCTCAAGGCCGCGAGCCGGCAGCAGCGTCTCGAAAAAGAGCACCTTGCCGCGCTTGTCGCCGAGCGCACGCGCGAGCTGGAGCGGGAGCTGGCCGAACGGAAGCAGGCGGAGGAAAGGGCCAGGAAGGAGCAGGCTCTCACCGACACGATCATCGAGAGTATTCCCGGGACCTTTTACATGCTGGACAAGGGCGGCCATTACGTTCGTTGGAACGCGTTTCAGCGCGATGAAATTATCGGCCGGCCGAGCGACCTGGTCGACGGGATGAACGCCTTGGACACGATCCATCCCGACGACCGGGAGTTCATCAGTTCAAAAATCGCGGATGTCTTGGAACACGGAAAGCAGGAGACAGTGGTGGGCAGGGTTCTGATGAGGGGCGGGCCGGCCTACAGGTGGCTGCTGATGACCGGGCGGCAACTGATGATCGATGGCAGCCCATATTTGCTCGGCATCGGCATCGACATCACCGACCGGAAGGAGATGGAGATCAGGCTGAACGAGGCTCTTGAGCGAGCGGAGCTGGCTAGCCGCGCCAAAAGCGAATTCCTGGCCGTCATGAGCCACGAGCTCCGCACACCGCTCAACGGGGTGCTCGGGTATGCGGAACTGCTCGCCTGTTCCCCCCTGAACGACGAGCAGCGGGAGTATGCGCGGACCATCACCAGAAGCGGCGATCACCTTCTCGGTATCGTGAACGATGTCCTCGATTTCTCGAGCATCGAAAAAGGTAGCATGAACCTGGAGTCGGCCGATGTTGCCATCCCGTCCCTTTTGGAATCGGCATGCCTTCCGATCAGGAAAGCGGCTGCAAAAAAGGGGCTTGAATTCGATTGCCGCGTGGCCGGCAGCGTTCCTGAAAAGATCACCGGCGACTCCCGCCGGATCTGTCAGATCCTGATCAATCTCCTTGGTAACGCCGTTAAATTCACCAATCAGGGAACGGTTGGATTGCATGTTGAACCATCCGTTGCCGGAGGCCGGAGTTTCCTGGATTTCTCCGTGAGGGATTCCGGACCCGGGATTCAGCCCGGGTTGCTGGGCAGCCTGTTCAAGCCGTTCACCCAGGCGGACTCGACTCTGAGCCGCCAGTTTCAAGGTGCCGGGCTCGGGCTTGCCATCTCACAGAGACTGGCTGAGGCCATGGGAGGCACGATTTCCGTGGAGTCCACTCCGGACAAGGGCAGCACGTTCACATTGCGCCTGCCAATGGATCCGCACGGTCCTGCTGGTTTGGCCGCCGTGCCTTTTCATTCATCTGGTCTTGAAAAGACATCGGCGCTGACGGATCAGCACCCTCCAGCCCGGACCGCTGGGACGCACGGCGCCGGGGGGCTTGTGCTGGTTGTCGAGGACGATCCCGATAACAGCAAACTCGCCGGAAAGATGCTCAACGCCCTCGGATACCGGGCGGAATTCGCATCCAACGGGCAGGAAGCGGTCCAGGCTTATGGCCTGGGGCAATTTCACGCCATCCTCATGGATATGCAGATGCCGGTCATGAACGGGCTTGATGCGACGAAAAAGATCCGTGAGATCGAGGAAGACTCGGGCCGCCATGTGCCGATCATCGCCCTCACCGCAAATGTGATGCCCGGCGACAGGGACAGGTGCCTCGCTGCCGGCATGGACGATTTTCTTTCCAAACCGTTCAATAAGGCCGGCCTTGCTGCAAAGCTTTCCTGCGTCCCGCCGGGGGCGTGATGAGAAGTGCGCACAGGGAGAGCAGGCTTCCCGCCTTTCTGGAGATTCCGACCTGCGGGGAAAACGGGTGATCTAAAACAGAGGGCGCCGCATGCGGCGGGGCCTCAAGGAAGGGCGATTTTGCAATCGCCCCGGCGGTTGCAAGCCGCTCCCTGGGTCATCTGCTTTTATTCCCCCACGATTTTCGATGGGTAGCATCAGCATGTCTGAGATTGATTTCCGCAGCGGAGCCAGTGCCTCACACGGCCGGGACATCTATGCTCGTTGAGCAGCGTGCCATGAACCGCCCCCGCTTTTCATCACACCCGTCGCCGGGAGAAACGCTAAATTGAGCCTTGATTTGGGCGGCGGGAGGACGAAAATGAATCCCATGATTGAACTGGAAGTCTACGCCGCCGGAGTTCGTCACCCGGACAAGATGATGGGCTTGGCCCTCGAGCTCGATGTGATTCCGGGACTTCGCTACAAAGTGGATACCAACCACGACATCATTTACATGGAATTCAATGCGGCGGCACCTGCGCAGCACGATATCGAATCAATCTTTCGCAAACTGGGACTCAATGCAAAATTTGTCGGCCAATTGCCGCCCGAGGTGAGTTCCAAGAAAAAAACCGAACGGATCGCTTGAGTTCCGGTCGTCACCAGCCGTTGAGGCTGTCGCCACCCATGCAGTTGCTGTCGGTAATCCACGGTCTTTTTTCCTCGCTCCTCCTGAATCTCGGAGAGCTGGCGATGCTGGCCTGGGAGACCCTCTGTTCGGTTGCCCGCGGCAGGGTACGGGTATGGCTGACCCTTCGACAGATCGCCGGGGTGGGATTCGGTTCGCAGCTCGTCGTCGTGGTCACCGGTGCCTTCACGGGCGCGGTCTTCACGGCGCAGGCGTATTTTCAGTTTGCGAGCCTTAACATGGAAACGGCGGTGGGCCCGGTTGTGGCGCTCTCGATGTTCCGCGAACTGGGGCCGGCGCTCACCGGCCTGATGGTCGCGGGCAGGGTCGGTGCCGCGATGACCGCCGAAATCGGGACGATGAAGGTGACCCAGCAGATTGATGCGCTTCGCGCGCTCGCGGTGAACCCGGTCGATTATCTGGTTGTCCCCCGCGCTTTGGCCATGTTCATTTCGATGCCACTGCTCGTGGTGGAATGCGTGGGCCTCGGGGTGTTGGCGAGCTACTATGTCGGCGTCCACGTGCTCGGCATCAACGGGGTGTATTTTTTTGCTAACGTGCAAAAGTGGACGGAGTGGAGCGATATCATGATGTCGCTGATCAAAGGATTCGTCTTCGGCGGCCTGATCGTCTTCATCGCCTGCCGGGAAGGGTTGCAGGCAAAAGACGGGGCGGTCGGAGTCGGGCGCGCCACCACCGCGACGGTCGTGACCTCGTCCCTCGCCATCCTGATCGCCAATTTTTTCCTGACCATGGCACTCAATATTGTTTTTCCGGCCGGCCAACGATGAGCGAGCGCATCTCAGAAAGCTGCAAAAAGCAGGGAGAACAGGCGTCCCGCCTGTTTGGAGACTGGCATTCGCTACCTAACCAGTGTCCACACGGGCGGGACGCCCATGCTCCCTGGGGCCTGCCGCTCCGGCTGCAACTTTCGCGCCAACGATGAGCGAGCCCCTTATCAAGGTTCGGGATTTGGTCCAGAGGATCGGCGGGCAGGAGATCCTTCGGGGGCTCAACCTGGAGCTGTTTCCTGGCGAGACGCTCGTGCTACTGGGCAAGAGCGGTGGCGGCAAAAGCGTTTTCCTCCGCCACCTCATCGGGCTGATGCGCCCGCTGTCCGGAAGCATTGTGTTCGAGGGGCAGGAGATCACGACGCTCCGGGAACGGGAGCTGGAGCCGGTGAGGCGGAAGATCGGAATGCTGTTCCAGGACGGTGCGCTTTTTGATTCGATGAATGTCTTCGACAACGTGGCATTCCCATTGCGGGAGCGTGGGGAGAAGAATCCTGTGGCCATCCGCGAAATGGTCGCCCAATCGCTTGCCATGGTGAACATGGCCGGGCATGACCAGAAGATGCCGGTCAACCTCAGCGGAGGGATGCGCAAGCGAGTGGCGCTCGCGCGGGCGATCATCTCCCCCCCGGATGTCATCCTGTATGACGAGCCGACCGCCGGGCTCGACCCGATCGTATCCGACAGCATCAACCGCCTGATCCGCAGGCTCCAAAGCCAGCTGCACGCAACTTCCCTCGTCGTCACGCACGATATGGTGAGTTGCTACCATATTGCAGACCGGGTTGCACTTCTCAACGAAGGGCGTATTCATTTTCTCGGCACCCCTGCCGAACTCCGCGAGACCCGCGACCCGGTTGTCCGGGATTTTGTGGATGGACGCTCGGGAGAAACCATCTATTGAGGAACCAGCACATGACCAGCGAAGACCGCGTAATACAGACGAAAGTCGGAATATTTCTTTTGATCGGGCTGATCACAATCGGGCTGATGGTGGTCTATTTCGGGAGGTTGGGGGAGGGCGTGAAGAGCTACTACACGCTGCGTGCCGAATTCCCGAATGCCAGCGGGCTTCTCCGGGGGGCGGAGGTTTTGTTGGCGGGTGCCAAGATCGGACGGGTGATGAACAACCCGGTGATCCTGCCGGATCTCAATGGCGTTTACGTCGACCTTCGGATCTTTGAGGATGTGAAGATTCCGACCGCCAGCGAATTCGCCATCGGCAGTTCCGGTCTTCTCGGCGACAAATACGTGGTGATCAATTTGAAGGAGAACGCCAAGAAGTCCCCGCCGATCGCGCCGGGCAGCACGATCCAGGGCGTCAATGAAGCCGGCGGGATCGGTGGTATGGCGGAGGATGCGGGGGCTCTCGTGGCGGAACTGCGAACGACTGTCGCGAACGTGAATTCGGTGGTGAAGAAACTCGACAACGGAATCCTCAACGAGGAGGGGATCACCTCGCTTCGCGAGACCCTGAAAAACCTCCAGACGACGAGCACTTCGCTGGCCACGGCTTCCGCAAAAGTTGACGCGGTTGTCGCGAATGCGGACACGGCCATTCAGAGCGGGAAGGGGACAATGGATTCTGCCGGAAAAGCCGCGGAGGAACTGCAGCGGGCGCTGGCTGATATCCGCTCGCTTATCCGGGAGATCAAGCAGGGGCAGGGGGCGCTGGGTTCCCTGATCTCGAACCGTGAAACCGCGGAGAATCTGAGATCCCTCGTGGCTAATCTCCGGCGTTACGGGATCCTCTGGTATCGCGATGGCGAGAAAGCCAAATCGCCCGCCCCGCAGAGGTGAGCCCTTCTCTTGGAATTACTCTGACTTTGCAGCTGATCAGGGAGGACGGGCGTCACGCCCGTTTGGGCGCTGAGTATGCAAGCGCAAGCGGGCGTCTTCCACAGTCTAGACGCTTTTGCTCCCTGCCCGCTGCGAAGCCCAATCTTTTCCAGGATGTGCCATGACAAGCCTGCCCGCTGAGTCGGTGCTCTTCTCGTGGGCATTTCTGCCGGTGCCCGCCTTCGGGCTTCTTGCTGCTGCGGCGATCTACTTCCGGGGATGGCGGAGCCTGAATGCGCAGGTGCCGTGGCGGTTTCCGGTTGAGCGGCTTGTCTCGTTTCTTGGCGGGCTGATTGTCATTTACGCGGCTCTGGCCTCGCCGCTCGATGCCTTTGCCGGCTGGCTGCTCATTGTGCACATGGTGCAGCATTTGTTGCTGACCATGGTGGCCCCTCCGCTGTTGCTGCTCGGGTGGCCGATGCTCCCGCTGCTCTCGGGATTGCCGCGGAGCTTTGTCCGGGAGGGGCTCGCCCCGTTTCTGAATTCTCCTCTGCTTCAGCGATTCGGGCGTTTTTTGGTCCACCCGTTCTTCGCCGGTCCGGTATTCATTATTTCGAACCTCGCGTGGCATGCGCCCGCGCTGTATGATCTTGCGCTGAGTTCCCCCGCCTGGCACCAGTTCGAGCATCTGTGCTTTCTCGGGACCGCCGTGCTTTTCTGGTGGCCGGTGATTCAGCCATGGCCATCGCGGCCCGCGCTTCCCCGCTGGGTGATGATTCCCTACCTGCTTGCGGCGGATCTCCAGAATACGGCTCTGGCCGCATTCCTCTCGTTTTACGACGGGGTATTTTACCGGACCTATGCGCTTGCCCCGCGGATCTCCGAACTCTCCGCGCTGGATGATCAGGCGGGAGCGGGGGCGGTGATGTGGGTGCCGGGGTCGATGGCCTACCTCATTCCCGCCGGGATCATCGCGATCCGGTATCTTTCGCCCCGCCGGAATCGATACCACGAGCCACCTGCCGCACGCATGCCGGGCGTCCCCCGGCGGCGATTCGATCTGCTCCTGATGCCAGTGATCGGTGGCGTGATCCGTTGGCGCTTCTTCCGTCCTGTCCTGCAATCCCTTGTGCTCATTCTTGCGCTGGCGGTTGTTTTCGACGGCTTATTCGGCCCACAGGTGGCAGCGGTCAATCTTGCCGGGGTGCTGCCATGGCTGCATTGGAGCGGGTTCAGCGCCATCGCGTTGCTAGCAGTGGGCAACCTTTTCTGCATGGCATGTCCATTCACTTTTGTCCGCGATCTGGGCAGGAAACTTTTTCCGGCCACCCGTGAATGGCCCCGGGCGCTGCGCTCAAAATGGTTCGCCGTCGCTTTGCTGGCCGGCTTTTTCTGGGCCTACGAGTATCTGGATCTCTGGGACAGCCCGTGGTGGACCGCATGGCTTGTCGTTTTTTATTTCGCGGGTGCGATGGTGGTGGACGGGATCTTCAAAAACGCGAGTTTCTGCAAATACGTCTGCCCGATTGGACAGTTTAATTTCGTCGCCTCGCTGGTGTCCCCGATGGAAGTCCGCGTGCGCGAGCCGGATGTCTGCTCAACATGCCGGACCCATGATTGCATCAAGGGGAATGAAACCCAGCGGGGATGCGAGCTCCTGCTTTTTCAACCGCGCAAGTCCGGCAATATGGACTGCACCTTTTGTCTCGATTGCGTGAAGGCGTGCCCGCACGACAACGTCGGGATTCTGGCGGTGGCACCGGGCCGCGATATCATTGCCGATCCCCGGAGGTCCTCGGTCGGGGAGTATTCGCGCCGGACCGACCTTTCCGCGCTCGTTCTTGTTTTTGTTTTCGCGGCTTTCGCCAACGTCGCCGCGATGCTCTTTCCCGTGCGGGAGATGGAGGATTCGGTGAGGCGGATCTTCGGGCCGCAGGTGGCGGGGCTTGTTTGGTTCGCGGTGTTTGTTTTCGCTGTGGTGATCCTGCCCTTGGGGCTCGCGTGGCTCTGCGGGAGGTATGCCTCCGGTGCTGTGCGGCAGGGAACCAGGGATTCCGCCCGCGGGCTCGTGTTTGCCCTGATTCCGGTGGGGTTTGCGATGTGGGTCGCCCACATTACCTTTCACGTTTTCACCGGAGCGCTCACGCCGTGGCCCATCATTATGCGGATCGCCCGGGATCTCGGGCTGCGGTCCGCAACGCCGGCATGGGACGTTGCGATTATTCCTTTTGATGGCCTCGTCGGGCTGCAAATCCTGTTTTTAAATGCCGGGCTCCTTTTTTCGCTGTGGATACTCTGGAGGAAGTCCTGCGCCTTATCCGGGCGGGCGCTGCCGCTTTTTCTTCCATGGGCCGCAGTTGCAACCGCGCTGTATATTGCCGGGGTCTGGTTGACATTCCAGCCGCTGGACATGCCCCTGTCCGTTATGCCGCCATGAAATCACCTCTTGGAAATCATCGGACCTTGCAGTTGATCAGGGTGAACGGGCGTCTCGCCCGTTTGGGCACTGGCTCTGCAAGCGCCAGCCGGCGGCATTCACAGGCGGGACGCCTGTGCTCCCTGTTTTGCTCTAGCCGAATATCGTCTGCTTGTTTTCAGGAGATGGCATGAGAAGGCTTTTGACGCTCACCGTTCTTCTGGCAGCTTCGGCCCATCTGCGCGCGGACGGAGGGATCACGATCGCGCAGGTCGATCGGGATGGTCTTCGTGTCACGGTGTTTGCGGCGCCTGTGCCGGTCCGTGCCGGTTTGCTTGATGTCAGCTTTCTGGTTCAGGAGATTCCGTCCAATCAACCGGTTGGTGATGCCGGTATCAGTTGTTCCGTGCGGAAGCTCAGTCCGCCTTCGCCGGATTCAGTCCGCCTGCCCGCCTGGTGCTCGGCGATCACCCCGGGAACGAAGATTTCTGCCATCCCCGGACACTCCGGGAACAAACTGCTGAGCGGAGCCTACGTTCCGATCCCGGAGCCGGGCCGTTGGGAGTTGAGCGTCCATGTCGCAAGGGCCTCCGGTGACTTTACCGCAACTATCCCACTCGATGTCAGCCCGCCTCTTCCACCCTTCTCCACATGGTGGCCGGTCATCGCGTTGGTGCCATGCGGAATCCTCCTCTACATTTGGCGCGCGCGCCTGCACCAGGCGAAGCGGGGCACCAGGACCGGGTAGCTATCGCTCTGAAGAATCTCCGGCCCGATGCCGGATCATGAACACCACCGCCCCCAAAGCGAGCAACCCCATCACCCACGCACCCGTCTCAGGGACGGCTTGTCCCACCAGCAAATCGTTGCCGCATGTTTGAGTCAGGCGGTAAGTTGCGCCGTTTGCCAGCGACACCCCGGACAGATCGAAGGAGAAAACATAATTGGTTCCTCCATTTGTCCCGATGTTGATCCCGAGATCTGCAAGGACCTGGGCATCCGTTTTTGTCGTCACGGAAAACAGCCCGCTGGACAGAATGGTGTCCGCGCCGCTTGCGACAAGTGTTGCAGGGTCGCTGATGGCATTTTGCGCATATTCGCCCGATCTCAAGGTCGAAGCGCTGCTCAGGGAGACAACATTGTAGTTCAAGCCTCCACTCGACGGGCTGATGAGGTCGATGGCATATTCGTATCCAACCCCGGAATTCGAATAGTCGAAGTAACCGTTTCCCGGGTTCGGCCGGGATGGAACAGTGAACGAGTTGTTGATGTCGATGAATATGTCGCCGATCCCAACCCCGCCGTTGAGCGTGAGCGGGTCGAACCCGCTCACAACCATCAACCGGGCGGAGGAGGCGTCAAACGCAAAGGCCCGCAGATCCCAGATGGCGCTGTTGATTGTATTGGCTTCGGTTTCGCCCGATTCTCCGACTCCGGCCCTCGGATCCGTTCCGTAGTTCCAGCTCGGGCTCCCGTCGTTAACAGTGATGTCAACGTAACCGGCTTGTGAGCTGGATGCGAGCAACCCAAGCAGCGCAGCAACCAGGCAAGCAAGCCAGTGCCCGGAAGTATTATGAAGATTGGTTTTCATTGTTTGTGTCGTTGAGGTTCCAGTGTGCGTTTCCGACCGGTATGCCGCAGACCGGCCATCCCCGGCCCCTATTCCCGGCGGGTTACGCAGGTTTTTCCCATGCGTAACCGTATCCTCCGTTTGGATAGATTTTTTCTCGCCCGCGCCGGGTCCATTGAGTGGGGGCGTGCAACTGGATCTCCTGGTTCCAGTCCCTCCCAATGCCGCCCGCCCCGCCCCATGACATTCTCCCTTTTTCATGGCAGTCAAATATTACGTCCGCCCGCGGAATGGCGTCCACTACTACATTTCTCCGTTAAGGAGAATCACTTGCAGGTGGACTCACTGCGGAACGGGCAGCGATGCCGGTCCGGGCAGAAGAAATGTTGAATGGGGATTTTTGTATAACGGGAGAGCGCAACAAGATTCTTCAGCGAGGGGAATCTGACCCCTTCTTCCCAATGGCCCCACGTTGCCGCTCCAACACCGAGTTCCTCGGCAGCGGCGGTTTCCTTGACACCGTTCGTTTTTCGCCATTCCCGCAACAGGTCGGACAGATTTTTCAATGCCTCTTCCATATGCTTCAAGGACTGACTCCTTCTCAAGGATCGGCCTACCACGGGCGGAGCGAAAAGAAAAGACGCATCTTCAGGGAAATATTCATTCTGATGTGACGGGTTGGGGCGTGGCGGATTTCGGATTCGCTACTGGAGCGTATGGGTGGAGCGGTATCTGGAGGTCCGATAGCTGCCTTGAAAAAATCTCTCCGGAAGCGGCGGTTCGTTCTTGTCGTGGACGGGGGTTCACGGGAACAATCCGCCCGTTATGATCCCAGTCGCCATCGTCGGAGCAAACGGCTACTCCGGAGAGGAACTCTGCGCCATCCTTGCAGGTCATCCCTCAGTCCGGGTGGTTGCTGTGACTTCGCGGCAGCATGCTGGAAAGAAGATCGGGGATGTGCTGCCGAGGCTTGCCGGGAGGGGGGACTTTTCAGAATTGCTGTTCAGCAGTCCTGACCTGCCGGCGCTTATTGCCTCCGGTGCGGACTATTTCTTTCTGGCGCTGCCGCACGGCCTGGCTGCGGGGTTTGCCGCGCCGCTCTTCGAGGCGGGAAAACGGGTGGTGGATTTGAGCGCGGATTTCCGTTTGCGGGATGCGGCGGTTTACCGCGAGTTTTACGGGGAGCCACACGGGGCCGAGCACCTTTTCCCGCAGGCGGTTTACGGACTTCCGGAGCTGCATCGGGAGGAAATCCGGGGCGCGGGTCTCGTCGCTTCGGCCGGCTGCTATCCAACGAGCATCCTCCTTCCGCTTGTGCCGCTATTGCGGAATGGCCTGATCATGCACGATGACATCTCCGTTTCGAGTGCGAGCGGTGTGAGCGGGGCGGGGCGGAAGGCTGAAACCCCTTTCCTCTACGGGGAGTGCAACGAGAGCCTCCGGGCCTACGGGCTTCCAAAGCACCGGCATCTCTCGGAGATCGAGCAGGAACTGTCGATTGTGGCAAAATGCCCGGTCATCATTTCTTTTGTCCCGCACCTCGCGCCCATGACGCGGGGGATTCACACGACAATTTTCACCCGCCTTGCGCCCGGAGTTGACCCGGAGGCGGTGCTTCCGGCGCTGGAGTCCGCCTATGCGAGCGAGCCGTTTGTGCGGGTCTCGCGGAACCTGCCCGACACCAAAAATGTGAACGGCACCAATTTCTGTGATATCTCAGTGCGGTATGATGAGCGGGCCGGGCGGCTCATTCTGCTCTCTGCCGAGGACAATCTCGTCAAAGGTGCTGCTGGACAGGCGGTGCAGAATTTTAATTTGATGGCCGGAATCGAGGAGACGGCGGGACTTTTATGAACAAGATGCGAAAAATTCACGGGGGAGTGTGCGCGGCGGAAGGGTTTGTTGCCGGGGCCACGGGCTGCGGGATCAAAACCGGGACAGTCACGCGCGATGACTTGGCAATTGTGTTTTCGGAAGCTGCTGCCACGGCTGCCGCCACATTTACGACGAACAAGGTCAAGGCAGCTCCCGTGCGGATCTCCGCAGAGCATCTGCGGGCGGGCCGCGTTCGGGCGGTTGTCCTGAACAGCGGGAATGCGAATGCCTGCACCGGTCCGTCGGGCATGGCGGATGCGCGGGCGATGGCTTCAGCCACTGCCAAGGTTCTTGCCATCAAGGGCTCCCAGGTCCTCGTTTGCTCGACCGGGCGCATCGGCGTGCCGATGCCGATGCCGGCTATCCTGAAAGGAATTCCTGCGGTCAAACTGACAAGATCCGGGTCGCACAAAACCGCGAAAGCGATCATGACCAGCGATACCTTCGCAAAGGAAATCGCGCTCGAGGTGACGACACACGACGGGAAGTTCCGCATTGGCGGGCTTGCCAAAGGCGCGGGAATGATCGACCCGAACATGGCAACGATGCTCTGCGTCGTAACCACCGATGCGATTGTTCCGGCAGACGCCTTGCGGAAAACGCTGCGCGACTCCGTGGAGGATTCCTTCAACCGGATCACGATTGACGGAGACATGAGCACGAACGACACGGTGATTCTTCTGGCCAATGGCACGAGCGGGATATCACCGTCGCCCGCGATTTTCCGGAGCGCGCTCGACCTGATCACGCGCGGTCTGGCCCGCATGATTGTCAAGGACGGCGAGGGGGTTTCGCGGTTTGTCGAGGTCGAAGTCCGGCGGGCGGCGAGCAAGGCGGATGCCCGCAGGGCAGCCGAGGCGATTGCCAACTCCACGCTCGTCAAGTGCGCCTGGGCCGGAGGCGATCCGAACTGGGGCCGGATCCTGGATGCCGTCGGCTACAGCGGGGCACGGATCAAAGAAAGCGCCACAGATATTTTTTACGATGCGCTTCCGGTCGCCGTGAATGGCACTGTCTCAAAAACTCCGGTCAAGAAGCTCCGGCACATCGCAGCCAAGAAGGCGTTCCGGGTCACGGTGGATCTGAAACTTGGAAAAGCGTCCCACGTGGTTTGGACAACAGATTTGACCGAAGAATACGTCCGCCTCAATCTTGGAGAATGAGCAGCCTCCTGACACCGGAATTGCGTTCTGAAAGCCTGATTGAGGCATTGCCTTACATCCAGGAATACCGGGGGCATACGTTCGTCATCAAATATGGCGGCGCGGCCATGGAAGATGATCAAATCGTTGAGAAATTCCTGCGGGATGTCGTCTTTCTGGAAGCTGTCGGAATCAATCCGGTGCTCGTCCATGGAGGGGGCAAGGCCATCACAGCGAGGATGCGGGATGCCGGGCTGAAGGCCCGCTTTGTCAACGGCCTCCGCGTGACAGACAGCACGGCCATCCGGATCGTTGAAGAGACGCTGGACGGGATGATCAACCCATCGATTGTCCGCACGATCGCGGAATTCGGAGGGAGGGCGGCGGGATTTTCCGGCAAGGCGGTCTTTCAAGCCAGGCGACTTCCCATACAAACCGATGAGTCCGGCGAACCTGTGGACATCGGATTTGTGGGTGAAGCCGCAAAAATGAACGCCAAGGAAATCAAGGCAGCCATCCGGAAGGAAATCGTTCCGGTGATCAGCCCGATCGGGGCCGCCGAAGACGGCACGGTGCTCAACATCAATGCGGATGTCGCCGCCGCCGCGCTGGCCGCCGAACTCAAGGCCACAAAGCTTATCTTTGTGAGCGATGTGCCCGGGATCATGCGCGATCAGGAGGACAAGAGCTCCCTGATCCCCTCGGTCACCGCCGGGCAGGTCGAGTCCCTCATCAAGCAAAAGGTTATCGCGGGAGGGATGATCCCGAAGGTCCAGTCCGCCTCCGCCGCACTCGCCAAAGGCGTCGGAAAAATCCACCTGATCGGCGGTCAGATCCAGCATTGCCTCCTGCTCGAAATATTCACGAATGCGGGCATCGGGACGGAGATCCTTCCCTGAGCGGCATTGAAAATTCAAATCCTCACCATCTTTCCGGAAGTCTGCCGCGCAGTTCTCGGCGAGAGCATCCTCAAGCGAGCGCAGGAGAAACAGCTGGTGGAACTCGAGGCGTGCGACCTGCGCGATTGGACGACGGACAAGCACAGGAGCACGGATGATGCACCATACGGAGGCGGCCCCGGGATGGTCATGACGATCGGCCCGATCGACAGGGCGCTCTCCGCTCTTCGCACGCCCGGCTCAAGGGTTGTTTTTCTCTCGCCCCAGGGGCGGAAATTTTCCCACAAAATCGCCCGCGAACTCACCCTCGAATCGCACCTGATCTTCCTCTGCGGCCACTACGAGGGCGTCGACCAACGGGTTTCCGATCACCTCGTCGATGATGAGATCTCCATTGGGGATTACGTGCTGACGAGCGGGGTGCTGCCCGCCCTGGTGGTCACCGATGCCATCGTGCGGCTCATTCCCGGCGTGCTGGGTGATATTCAATCCGCGGAGCAGGATTCCTTTGTCGCCGGCCGGTTGGACCATCCCCACTACACCCGGCCGGAGGTTTACCGGGGGTGGGAGGTCCCGCGCGTCCTGCTCTCTGGCAACCACGCTGCCATCGAGGGGTGGCGAAAGGATGAGGCAAAAAAGGCAACCCTCCTGAAGCGTCCCGACCTTCCGCACATGGAATAGGGGGTTCTATCCTGCCCGCCTCCACGGGGCGCTGCTCCACACACCGGAATTGCCATTCGAGGGTTTTGTGGCAAAACTACACACTTCACGAAGTGAGCAGCATCGAGTCCAAACCCGCCCGGAAGGAACTTCAGCGATATTTGCGCCTTGGGAAAAGCATTCGTTCGCGGAACGGTGCGAACCATGTCCGGAATTTCATTCTGGAATCGAATGCTGACCCTGCCGTGCACAGGCTCTGCCGGGGCTATCATCTGAACATAAGCGACCTTTGCCTTGCCTGCACGGAGATGCTGGATGACCAGACGGACGCTCTGCGCCCCGGCGACAAAGACCCGCTGGCGGTGATCCTTCTGTTCAGCGATCCGCTGAGACTAGAGGGCTTCTTGAAGAAGCTTCAGGCTGCGGTAAACGGACAGGCGCTCATCCAGCGCCGGCTGGTAATCATCACCTGCGCAAAAAATCATGCGGCCCAGCTGGTCGCCCCTGCTCAGCCGACCCGCAAGCCAGCCACCCGGACGAATCTGCTGAAGATCTCGATTTTCAACAAACTTCTTCTGATGCTGCTGATCGCCGGCCTTATCATTGCCGGGATCCTGATAGCTGTCTTTCTTTTGTAGGCGGCCTGCTTTCCGGGATTATTTCTGCCGGGCAGAAGACCCGAGGCGTGACAGGAAATGCTCAGCCGCGCGGGGGCGGGGGAAGAATGGAAATGGTTTCCGCCTCCTGCAGGACATGTGTCGTTTCGACGTAGTCGAGGCCCGCGGTGAACACGGGCTGCTGGGGGAAGGATGCCATGCGGGGGAAGGTGAGCCTGGCAAGGGCGTAGAGGTCCCCGACCGTTGCGCCGGACGGGATCTCCGGACACCACTCATGCACGCCGCTCAGCTCGCGCAAAATGTCGTAGAACTCGACCTTAACGCGCATATCGGCTGATCCCTTCCTCATTGAGGATGCCGATGTAGGGCAGGTTCCGGTAGCGCTCGTTGTAGTCCAGCCCGTAGCCGACGACGAACTCGTTCGGGATGTCGAAGCCCACATACTCAGCGTCCACCGGACGGACCCGCTCGACATTTTTCCGGAGGAGGACGCAGACCCGCAGGCTGGCGGCACCGGCTTCCTTTTCAAGGCGCTCCTTGATGGAGTGGATTGTCAGGCCGCTGTCCAGGATATCATCCAGCAGCAGGACATGCCGGCCCTTCACGTCTGCGAGCTGGGTCTGGCGGAAATTGATCGAACCGGTCGTCTTCATCCCATGGTAGCTGGAGACGCTCAGCCCATCGACCTGCAGCGGGAGCGGAATCCTGCGGAGAAGGTCGGCCATGAAGATGAAACTGCCATTCAAAATGGCGATGACCGTGAGTTCTTTGTCTTTGTAGTCCGCGGTGATCTGATGGGCCAGCTCGTCGAGCCTGCTCAGAATTGTGGACTCGTGGTAGAGGACCTTTGCGATATCTGAAACCATATAAATAATGCGCCTCAGTTGCGCCGGAGGGACTTTTGAACGACGTAGGAATTATCCAGAATGTCGTAGATCCGCCGGACAGGAATGACCCTGCGGCCGAAGTAATCCAGATTTCCATCCTTCCCGATCACGGCGATCGCGAAGCCCTTCGTGACCTGAAGATCATAGGCAAGGCGGGGGCCGTCAGCCGCGATCACAAACGGGATATTCGACCGGACCACCCCGGGGGTCTGCGAGAACGCGGCCACGCAGACGATTTTTTCGGAGGCCAGGCGTTCATACATTTTCTGAAGCTGCCCGACCTGCGAGCGGAATGACCAGTCGCGAGGGGAGTTGGAGACAAGCACGACGACCGGACGGCCCAGGAAGTCTCTGGAGCTCTTCCGAGCGCCCGTCGAATCCACCCAGGAATACTCCGGGGACGGGCGGACGACATCGGCATTCAGGGTGCCCGCCGCAAGGGCGAGAAGGAGGATCAGGGATTTCATATTTTCATCAGCTCCGCTTCTTTGGTGGCGGTGTGCTTGTCGAGGTCGGCGACAAAGCGGTCCGTAAGTTTCTGGATTTCCGCCTCCGCATCGCGGAGACCGTCCTCGGTCAGCTGGCCGTCCTTTTCCATCTTCTTGGCAGCCTCCATCGCGCTGCGCCTGCACGAGCGGACGCGGACGCGGCTTTCCTCGGCGATTTGTTTGACCGTCTTGGCAAGGTCGCGACGGCGCTCCTCGGAAAGTTCCGGGATCGGAATGCGGATGATCTTGCCGTCGACCGCCGGGTTGATCCCGAGGCGCGACTCATTGATCGCGCGCTCGATGTCCTTGACCGTCGAACCGTCGAACGGCTGGATCACGAGCAGGCGTGGTTCCGGTGCTGTGATCAGCGCGAGTTGCTTGAGCTTCATCGTCGAGTCGTAGGCGTGCACGTCGAGATTCTCGACGAGCGCCGGGGAGGCCTTCCCGGTGCGGATGGCATTGAACTCATGCATCATGAAATCCACGGCCTTTTCCATGGCTACCTCGGCCTCGAATGTGATTTCGTCCGCGCTCATGCCGCGCCCTCCGGCTTGTCCGATACCAAGGTTCCGACGGATTCCCCGACGATTGCCCTCCGGATGTTGTCTGGATCGTTCATGTCAAAAATAATAATCGGGACGCGGTTGTCCATGCAAAGGCTGAATGCGGTCGAGTCCATCACCTGGAGCCTGCGGGCCAGGGCCTCGCTGTAGGTGATGTGGGCGAAGCGCTTGGCGTCCGGGTTTTTGTTGGGATCGGAATCATAGACGCCGTCGACTTTTGTGGCCTTCAGGATGACCTGGGCGTCGATCTCGCTCGCCCGGAGCGCGGCCGTCGTGTCGGTGGAGAAAAAGGGATTTCCCGTTCCGGCGACAAAAATGACGACGCGCCCCTGGCTCAGGTGGTGCTTGGCACGGCGTAGGATGAACGGTTCGGCAACGTTGTGCATCTCGATCGCGGTCTGCACGCGGACGTCGACGCCGAGGCCCTCCAGCGCGCTCATCAGGGCGAGCCCGTTGATCACCGTCGCGAGCATGCCCATGTAATCCGCCGTCGTGCGGTTCATGCCGCGGTGGCTCGCTGCGAGGCCCCTCCAGATGTTTCCCCCTCCGATGACCACGGCGAGCTCGACATTCATTTTTTGCACTTCGGCAATCTGCCCCGCGATGCGCGATACGATCTGAGGGGAGATGTTGTCGCGGCTGCCCGGCTCGCGGAGCGCTTCGCCGCTGAGTTTCAATACGACACGTTTGTAACGCGGGGTGGAAGATGTGGACATGAGGTGTCCATCCATCCAACCGCATCAGGGCTGACGTGAAAAGGACAAATCGAATTTCGTTCCGGTAGCCAGCGGAAACCCCCGGAGGAATTCCCCGCCGGAGAGGCGTTTTCTCCCCTCCATTTGGACTTCCCGCAGGAGGAGGCTCCCGGCTCCGGCAGCCACGAGGATCCCTTCAGGACCCGTGGTGAGTACGGTTCCCGGGGCCCCGCTGTCCGCGCATTCTGTCGCCGAATGAACTTTGAGCACGCGCCCGTCCAGCCTGGCGGAGGCGCCGGGCCAGGGGTTCATCGCGCGCACCGTGCGGGCGAGCAGAACGGCCGGCTCATTCCAATCGAGGCGCCCGTCGAGTTTTCCCAGCTTTGCTGCGTAGGTTGCGAGCGCGGAGTCCTGCGGAATCCGGGGGGCGGATCCGTTTTCCAGAAGGTCGAGTGACTCGAGAAGCACGCCGGGAGCGAGATCTGCCAGGCGGTCGTGCAATCCGCCGCCTGTCTCATCCGGATGAATGGGAATCCGGCGGGTCAGGAGTATGTCGCCGGTATCCAGTCCCTCATCCATATACATCGAGGTCATCCCGGTTTCGTGGTCCCCCGCAAGTATCGCGGCCTGGATCGGGGAGGCCCCCCGATGGCGCGGAAGCAGCGAAGCATGGAGATTCAGGCAGCCCAGTCGCGGGAGCTGAAGGACCTCGCGGGACAGGATCTGCCCGTAGGCGGCGACCACCATCAGATCGGGATTCCACTCCGCAAGCGCGGAAAAGTCCTTCCGGATCCG
>CAZRIL010000083.1:0-24185 GCA_964600115.1 uncultured Chthoniobacter sp.
GGCCGGTCCTTGTGGCTACAAAGGCTGCAATTGTCCCGTGCCGGACATGGAATGCCGACTTCGGGGACAGATACTTGGCGACGCTACCGGGAAACGGCGGAATGAAGGCCGGATCCGTTCCGTGCAGCGTCTCCGCCACCCTCTCGAACACCTTCCGCTCCCCCGGCGTCCGGCAGGCGGAAATCAAACACGTTTTTTCTGCGCGTGGGATTGACGTAGGCGGGATCATCGAAGGTTCCAAGCTCGCGTGCGAGTTTCTCAAAAATCTCGAGCACGCGATCGAGATCGGAGTCGGTATGCGTGGCCATGAAGCTGGTGCGGACGATAGCTTCCCCGTAGCGGACAGCCGGATAGATGGCAGGTGTTGCAAAAATCCCCTCCTCGTAGAGCCGCTGGGTGAAAACAAACGCCTTTGCTTCGCTGCCGATGAGAATGGGCACAATCGGGGTCTGGGTCGTTCCGATTTTGAAGCCGATGCGCTTGAACCCTTCGTGCATCTTGCGCGTGTTGCGCCAGAGATCGTCGATGCGTTCGGGTTCCGCCTGCATGATTTCCAGCGCCTTGAGCACCGCGCCGGCAACAGCCGGTGCCAGCGAGGCCGTGAAGATAAAGCAGCGTGCCCGGTGTTTCAGATATTCGACCATCTGCGCATCGCCTGCGATAAATCCTCCCATGGATCCCAGGGATTTCGAGAATGTGCCCATCACGATATCCACCTCGTCGTTCAATCCGAAATGGTGCACGGTTCCCCGGCCCTTCGGTCCCAGCACCCCGAGCGAATGGGCTTCGTCCACGTAAAACAGGGCTCCATATTCCTTGGCGGCCTCCACAAGAGGCGGCAGATCGGCAATATCCCCGGACATGCTGAAAACCCCGTCCATCACGATCAAACGGCCGGACTCCTCAGGCAGTCGCTTCAAGCGGTTGCGCAACGAGGTGGCCGAGTTGTGACGGTAGGGGATCAATTTCGCGTCTGCAAACTGGCAGCCGTCGATGATGCTCGCGTGATTTTCCCGGTCGCAGAGAATCGCGTCGCCTTCCTCGGTCAATGATGCCAGAGCCCCTTGGTTGGCAAAAAATCCTGTGGAAAACAGGACGACCGCCTCCCGCTCCAGAAACGCGGCCAGAGCCTCTTCGAGCTCAACATGCAGCTTGATCGTCCCGTTCAGAAGGCGGGACCCGGTGCATCCGGCTCCGTATCGACGGGTGGCCTCGCATGCGGCTTCAATCACCCGCGGGTCTTGGGCCAACCCCAGGTAATTGTTCGAGCCGATCATGATCTTCGGCTGCCCTTCACAGACCACGTAGTTTCCGTGGGGTTCCTCAATGCAGCGGAAGTAGGGATAAAATCCCTGCGCCCGCGCATCCGCGCTATCCCGGTATTCCCGGCATTTTTGGTATAAATCTCGTGCCACAGCAGGCTGGTTTGTTGAAACGGTTCAGATTTGCAGGTGTACTTTCAAAGTAAATTCTTTTTACAGACTTCCGAAGCTCACCAGATCATAGGCCATGCCCGTCGAAATAGCTTCGACTATTTTTCAGCGCTTGAATGAAAGGGGTAATTGGCAAGACTCACACCATGAAATGTCTCGCCCTGCTCGTTCTTCTGACCTCCGTCATTTCCGCCCCGGCGGAATGGAAAGTCTCTGATAGCGCCGACCTTGGCACGCTCCGCGGAGGAGGGCTTGTGCGCAGGGCAGAGTTGACCGCCAATGGGACCAGCGCACAACTGACCGCCATCACTTTTCAGTCGAAAACCTATTCTCTGCGTGTGGTGGACAGCAAATCGCCGGGCCGGACCAAGCTGGACGCCTCCCTGCAGGCCGCCGGCTGTATCGCGGGAGTGAACGGTGGCTACTTCCACGACGATTTCCGCCCGGTCGGCCTCATGATCGAAAATGGTGTCGAAATTCAGCCGTTCGAAAAAGCGAAGCTGCTGGCCGGAATCCTCGCCCTTCGCGGAAAGCAATGGGAAATTGTCCGGTCCTCCGCATTCAAGAATACCCCGGATGTCCGGCAGGCCATCCAGTGCGGGCCGATGCTGGTGGAGTCGGGCCAGCCCACCGTGGGATTGAACGCCGTCCGGGCCGCTCGGCGGACGATTGTGGCGACGGACGGGCACGGACAGTGGGCGTTGATCTACCTCACATCCGTAACCCTTGCGGATGCGGCTGAAATTCTTGTGACCCCCGGTGCCCTTGGAAACTGGAAGCCGACAACAGCTTTGAACCTGGACGGAGGATCCTCCAGCGGCCTCTGGGCAGCCACCTCGCCTGCTGAGGTTTCGCTTTCGGAATTCGGACATGTGAGAAACTATATCGGCATCGTCCCGCGGTAGCGGCTCGCGGGAACTTCAAGCTCCCCGGAGCGATCAGTTTTCCGCCGGACTGGAGCTCCCGGCTTCTGCTGACCCTGGCAGTGAGGTTTTCCCCTGCGCATTGCGCGCGGGGGCTTTTTTCCGCGCTGTCGGCTGCCCCAATGCGTATCCGATCGATGAGATGTGGCTGTTGATCCGCCGGAAGCTGTTAAGGATGTCGAGAAAGTAGGCGCTGGCAACGATCCCGTGGGCATCGGCGGTCCGCAGACGTTCATAATGCTCCCGCTGCACCTGTCGGCACCATTCGTTGAGGCTCTCCTTGCCGCTGAGAAAAGCTTTTACCTGGCTGCCTCCCCGGTTGGCGAGCAGTCCCAGGGCGACTGAGAACCGCGCCATCACCTTCTCATAGAGCTGGCAGAGGGCATTGTAGTCCTCATCGCGAAGATAGATCCCTTCAAGCGTCTGCTTCCGGAGCGTGTCGCAAAGGTTCTTATCGATGATATCGCCCGCGGACTCCAGCTCGTTGGAAAATGTCAGGAGCGCAAACTGCCAGCGGATCTCCTCCTCGGTCATGCCTTCCCGGATGCGGCTCAGGTAGTCCTTGATATCCCGGTTGTAGTTATCCGCGCGGTCGTCCTCGTTCTGCACGCGCAATGTAAGATTGAGGTCCCTGACGGAGTAACCCTTCCAGAAATATTGGAACATCAGCTTCACGCCGTCCGCCATCCGCAGGGTTTCACGGGTGGCGTTGGCCAGCGCCAGCGAGGGGATGTCCAACGTCTGCGGATCCAGGTAGGACTCCAGGACAGGAAGGCCGGCGGCGGACTGCTGCGGCACGACAAGCAGACGGACAAACCGGGTGATCGGACCGAGAAAGGGAATCGCCAGCACTCCGGCCAGCAGGTTGAAACCGGTGTGAAAATTCGCAATGGCTCGCGGAAGCGACCCGGGCAGCGCGTCCAGCATCGGGACGCAAAGCGAGGGAAGCAGGAGCAGCGGCAACGCGACGGCCAGCTTCACGAGCAGGTTAGCCATCGCGAGGCGGCGGCCTTCGAGCGTAGGCCAGCCTGCCACCAACCCGGTGAGAGAAATGCCGACATTCGCTCCAAGCACCCACGGAATGAGCAGGTCTACCCCGAAGATTCCACCGCCGCAGAGAGCAATGGCAAAACCGATGCTTGCCGTGGAACTCTGCACGCAGACGGTAAAACCCGAAACAAAGAGAAAAGTCAGAAGCGGGTGCCCCTCGAACAGATGCAGCCATTGGCCGCTGCTGGGGTCCAGGCGCATCGCAGAGGCTCCGTCCCCGATCAGGCGCATGGCCAAAAAGATGAATCCCAAGGAGAGCAGGCACTGCCCCACACCCCGCAACACCTCACGGTTCAGAAACTGGAAACCCAGCACCCCAAGCAGAATGAACAAGCCCGCATAATCCTGCACATGGAAGGCCAGGAGTTGCACGGTCACCGTGATGCCGACGTTCGACCCGAGCAGCACGGCCAGCATGCGTTCGGCGGTCAGCTGGCCGGTATTCAGCATCTGGAGCGCAATGAGGGACAAGGCCGTCGAGGAAGGCGCCAGCGTTCCCACCACCACTCCGGATGAAAAAGCCTTCCAACGGCGCTGGGTCATGCGCGAAAGCCAGGCCACAAGCTTTCCGCCGAAGAGGCGGTCGAGTCCCTTGCGCAGGAAGCGGATGCCGAAAATCGTCAGCGCCACCCCGCCCGCAATCTGAAGAAATACCATCATGTCACACTTTAAATTGTGACAATTTCGTCACATTCGGCACCTTACAAACGAATGCAGGCAACAAAAGTTATTTTTGTGCGGTGGCCAGCAAGGTTTGGAAATGCGGGGGTTCGGCATCCCGCGCAACGACCGAACATTCGATTTTTGAAAATCCGGCTTTTTTGAGCATCTGGCGGAGTTCGATCTCGACGAAGCCGAGCCAGACATGGGCGTATAGTTCGCGGGCCTGCTCGAAGTTATGGCACGCCAGATCGAGAATCACGATCCTCCCCCCGGGCTTGAGCGCACGCCCTGCCGCCGAAAGCGCGCGCTGCGGGTTGGGCACGTGGTGCAGGACCTGGCTGAACAACACAAGATCCACGGACTGCGCTTCAAGAGGCGGATCTTCGACATCGCCGAGCCGGTATTCCAGATTGCGGAAGCCATGTTCCCTGGCAAGGGCGGCTCCGAACTCAGCCATCTTCTCCGAATTATCCACCGCGATCACCTTCTTGGCTGTTCGCGCCATCAGTTGCGCCAGGGTCCCCTCCCCCGCGCCCATGTCGGCAATGACCATCGGCGGCAGCAGGCCGAGCAAGGCATGACAGAGCGCCTGCCAGGAACGTCCGGGCACATACACCCTGCCGAACCGCCCGGCCAGCTTGTTGAAATACTCGGCAGCCCTGTCCTTGCGCTTCCTCATAGTGAGGGCCAGTGCGCTCTGGTCTCTGGAGGACTCCTGAAGCTCGGAACGCGCATTCTTCAGGATCGCCCCAACCATCCCCCCGTCTTCCTTGGCAGAGTAAAAAATATTTTTCCCCACCCTCCTGTCGTTCGCCATCCCCTCCCGCTTCAGCTGGGCAAGGCTCGCGGAGATCCGCGACTGCGCCATCCCGAGGATCTCCTGCAGCTCCGCCACGGTCAGCTCTTCCTGCACGAGAAGGAGGAGGAGACGGAGCCGTGTGGGATCGGACAGCACCCGGAGAGAATTAACCATTGACGCCATGTCACCCATGAATATATTGCAATATCTCCATACGTAAAGATCAACCTCAACTCAATCACACCATGTCACGCCGTTATATTTTTTCCTCCGAATCCGTTGGCGAAGGCCATCCCGACAAAGTTTGCGACACCATTTCCGATGCGATCCTTGATGCCTGTCTTTCCCTCGACCGCACCAGCCGTGTCGCCTGCGAGACCTTTGTCAAAAGCAACATCGTCGTTGTCGGCGGCGAGATCACAGTCCCCCGCCTGAAGGGAGCCTCGCTCGACTCCGCCCTGAACATCGGCCAGATCATCCGCTCAGCCATCCGCGAAATCGGATACGTGAACGACGATGATGTTTTCCATGCGGACCGCGTGTTCATCAACAACCTCCTCACCAGCCAGAGCCCGGACATCGCCCAGGGCGTGGACGCCAAAGCCGCCGCCGGCAAAGCCACTGAGGAACAGGGAGCCGGAGACCAGGGACTCATGTTCGGCTACGCCTGCAACGAGACTCCGGAACTCATGCCGGCCCCGATCATGTTCGCCCACCGCCTCGGCCGCGAGCTCACCCGCATCCGCAAGAGCGGTAAGGTCAAGTGGCTCCGCCCTGACGCGAAGAGCCAGGTATCGGTCCTTTATCAGGACGGCCGGCCGGTCCGCGTGACCAATGTCGTGATCTCGACCCAGCACACAGACGACGTGAAAAACGAGGAGATCCGCCGGTTCCTCATCGCAAATGTCATCCGCAAGGTCATCCCGAAGGATTTCCTCGATGCGACGACCGAATTTCTGATCAACCCGACCGGCCGGTTCGTCGTCGGCGGACCGCAGGGGGATTCCGGCCTCACCGGCCGCAAGATCATCGTTGATACCTACGGTGGAATGGGGCGCCATGGCGGCGGGGCCTTCTCCGGAAAAGATCCTTCGAAAGTCGACCGCAGCGCCGCCTATATGGGCCGCTATGTGGCGAAGAATGTTGTGGCCGCCGGACTCGCGGACCGCTGCGAAGTCCAGTTCGCCTACGCGATCGGACACCCGAACCCCGTCAGCATCCACATCGACACCTTTGGAACACACAAGGTGGACGAGGAAAAAATCGAGCGTGCCGTCTCGTCGGTCTTCAGCTTCAAGCCCGCCGACATCGTCAAACAGCTCAACCTCCTCCGCCCGATCTACTCCAGGACGACAAACTACGGGCACTTCGGGAAGGACGACCCCTACATCACATGGGAACGCACCGACAAGGTCTCGGCGCTGAAGAAAAGTATTAAGCCTTAAGAATTAAGCCTTAAGTTTCCGATGGCGTATCGTTCGTTTGAGGATCTTGAGGTCTGGCAGCGCGCCTGCCGACTTTCGGTGGAAATTTTTCAAGCCTTCGAATCCTGCAAGTATCAAAATCTGACATCCCAAATTGAGCGTAGCGGGCTCTCAGTAGCTTCAAACGTCGCGGAGGGTGCGGAGCGCGGAGGCTCGAAAGAATACGCCCAGTTCCTGAAGATCGCCAAAGGCTCCGCCGGAGAACTCCGAACCCAGCTCTACATCGCTAAAAAACTCAAAGCCATCCCAACCGAAAAAGCCTCGCGCATGATTGCTGAAAGCTCGGAAATCTCCGCCATGCTCGAAGGTCTAAGAAAATCCATCCTGCGCACAAAACCGCCAACCACTTAACCCTTAATCCTTAAACCTTAATACTCGTCTTTATGAAAAAATCCCGCTCCGCCACCGCTGCCGCCGTCCTCGCCGAGGTCGCTGCGGCCACCGCCAACCTCGCAAAATATTCCGCCGCAACGCCTGCCGGAAAAGATTACATCGTCTCCGACATCGCGCTCGCCGAATGGGGCCGCAAGGAAATCAGCGTTGCCGAGCATGAGATGCCGGGCCTTGTTTCGCTCAGGAAAAAATACGGAAAACAGCAGCCGCTGAAAGGCGTCCGGATCACCGGTTCGCTTCACATGACGATCCAGACCGCCGTGCTCATCGAGACCCTTGTCGCGCTGGGGGCGCTCGTCCGCTGGGCGAGCTGCAATATCTTCTCCACGCAGGACCACGCCGCGGCAGCGATTGCGGCGACCGGCACGCCGGTCTTTGCCTGGAAGGGGGAAAGCCTTGAAGAATACTGGGAGCTCACGCTCAAGGCCGTGACCTTCCCCGGCAACCTCGGGCCCCAGCTCGTCGTCGATGACGGTGGCGACGTCACACTTCTCATCCACAAGGGCTACGAACTCGAAAAAGGCGACAAGTGGGCCTACCAGCCCAGCGACAATCACGAAGTGTCTGTCATCAAGGCCCTCCTGCGCCGCGTCGCCAAAGAGCGGCCCGGCTTCTGGACGAAAGTTGCCAAAGCCTGGAAGGGTGTCTCCGAAGAGACAACCACCGGCGTCCACCGCCTCTACCAGATTGCCGAACAGGGCAAGCTTCTGGTCCCTGCGATCAACGTCAACGACTCGGTCACAAAATCGAAATTCGACAACCTCTACGGCTGTCGCGAATCCCTGGCAGACGGCCTGAAGCGCGCCACCGATGTGATGATCGCCGGAAAAGTCGCCGTCGTCTGTGGATACGGTGACGTCGGCAAGGGCAGCGCCCACTCGCTGCGCGCCTATGGCGCCCGCGTGGTGGTCACCGAAATCGACCCGATCAACGCCCTGCAGGCCGCGATGGAGGGGTTCGAGGTCAACACGATCGAGAGTACGCTCGGAGTCGGTGACATCTACGTCACGACCACCGGAAACAAGGATATCATCACGCTCGAGCACATGCTCGCCATGAAAGACCAGGCGATCGTCTGCAACATCGGACACTTCGACAACGAGATCCAGGTCGACCAACTCAACAAGTGCAAAGGCATCCGCCGCGTCAACATCAAGCCCCAATACGACCGTTACTTCCTGCCGGGCGGAAAGAAGAGCATCTACATGCTCGCCGAAGGCCGCCTCGTCAACCTCGGCTGCGCGACCGGACACCCGAGCTTCGTGATGTCGAATTCGTTCACCAACCAGACGCTCGCACAAATCGATCTCTGGCAGAACAAGGACAAATACAAGAAAACCGTCTACCGCCTGCCGAAGAAGCTCGACGAGGAAGTAGCCCGCCTCCACCTCGGGAAAATAGGCGTCGTTCTCACGAAGCTTTCAAAGTCGCAGGCCGAATACCTCGGCGTGCCGCTAGAAGGCCCTTACAAGCCGGAGCACTACCGCTACTGAGTTGCGCCTTTGCTTGAACCCCGGGCGGACGGAACCGCCGGCCCCCGGGGTCCCGGTTCGCTGGATTAATACGATTCAAGCACTGCGATAAAAATCCGCCTGGGGATGGCCCTGCACTGCACTGTCATGAGAAAGCAAACTTCGGGTCACCCCTCAGGCCTCGGGCCGACCTCGGCCGGAATTCCGAAAACGCTTCGCCCCGCAGGGCGTTCCACAGGCCTCAGCAAGCGGATTGTCGCGGCGAGCGCGAAGCCGCCGACTCCGGACTTTTCCTTCCGCTTGAAGCCGGCCGAGGTGGCCAGGCATCTGTGCCGGTTTGTGATCGGGCAATCGGAGGCAAAGAAAGTGCTCAGCGTCGCCCTCTGCGATCATTTCCAGCATGTCCGCCTCACGCTCGCAGGAAAACCGGCACCGTTTTACCAAAAACAGAACGTGTTGATCCTCGGTCCGACCGGTGTGGGAAAAACCCATCTGATCCGTTCGGCCGCGGATTTGATCGGCGTGCCGTTCGTCAAGGCGGATGCCACGAAATTCAGTGAGACCGGTTATGTCGGAGGGGATGTCGATGATCTCGTCCGCGATCTGGTGCGGCGGGCGGGCGGCGATGTCAAACGGGCCTCGCATGGGATCATCTACCTCGATGAAATCGACAAACTCGCCACCCGTTCCGAGAGCGGAGGTCGCGACGTGTCCGGCCGGGGTGTCCAGACAAACCTGCTGAAGCTCATGGAGGATGGCGACATCCCGCTCATCTCCCCGAACGATGTGAACGCGCAGATGCAGGCGGCCATTTCCGCGGCGCGCGGCCATTCCCAAGGCGGCCCGGATACCATTTCCACAAGCCATATCCTTTTCATTGCCAGCGGCGCATTTTCCGGAATTTCCAACCTGATCCAGACGCGTCTGAAATGCTCTGCCAAGGGGGACCTTCTGTCCAAAGTCACAACGGCCGATCTGATCGCCTACGGGCTTGAGCCGGAATTTATCGGCCGGCTCCCCGTGCGGGTTGCCTGCCACGGTCTTGACGAGGACGACCTTTTCGACGTCCTGCAAAAGAGCGAAAGCAGCCTTGTCCACCAGTATGTGCGGGCGTTCGGGGCCTATGGAATCACCCTGCGGTTCAGCGATGGCGCCCTGCGCGCGCTCGCGGTGCTTGCAAAAAACGAGCAGACCGGCGCGAGGGGATTGATGACCGTTATGGAACGGGTCTTCCGGGATCTCAAATTCCGCCTCCCCTCAACCGGGATCCGGAAACTCACCGTCACCCCGGAACTGGTCGCCGATCCCTCAAGCGCTTTGCGCAGTCTGCTGGCGACAGGAGCGCGTTCTTCCCGCCCGCGAACGTGATCCATGGCGGGCAGGATGCCCGCGCTCCTTCTTCTTGAGCCCCGCAGAGCCGTGCGGATATGCCGGATGGTGCCGGGCACAAAAAAGCCGCCCGGGATTTCTCCACGGGCGGCTCCTTTTGCGGGGAGGGAATTACTTCGCCTGCTCGAGCACGGCCTGCGCGGCGGCAAGGCGTGCGACAGGGACGCGGAACGGCGAGCAGCTCACATAGGTCAGGCCGACCTTGTTGCAGAACTTCACGCTGTCCGGGTCGCCGCCGTGTTCGCCGCAGATCCCGAGCTTGATTTTCGGGTTGGTCTTGCGGCCTTTTTCGATGGCGATCATGATCAGTTGACCGACGCCTTCCTGGTCGAGCGTGGCAAACGGGTTCTTTTTGAAGATCTCGTTTTCCGTGTAGGAATTCAGGAACGAGCCCATGTCGTCACGGCTCATGCCGAGGGCGGTCTGGGTGAGATCGTTCGTGCCGAAGCTGAAGAACTGCGCGGTCTTCGCAATTTCGTCCGCGGTGATCGCACCGCGGGGGACTTCGATCATCGTGCCGACGAGGTAGTCGAACTTGATCTTCTTCTCCGCCATGACTTCCTTCGCGACGCGGTTGACGATTGCGACCTGAAGGTCGAGTTCCTTCTTGAACCCGACAAGCGGGATCATGACCTCGGGCTTCACCTTGATCTTCTTCTTCGCCACATCGGCGGCGGCTTCAAAGATCGCGCGGGCCTGCATTTCGGTGATCTCCGGATAGGAAACTCCAAGGCGGCATCCGCGGTGGCCGAGCATCGGATTGAACTCGTGGAGGTCCTTGACGCGCTGGGCGATCTTGTCGGCGCTGACACCGATTTTTTGCGCGAGGGCGTTTTGCGAGCCATGGTCGTGCGGCAGGAACTCGTGGAGCGGCGGATCGAGGAGGCGGATCGTGGCGGGATAGCCATTGAGCGCCTTGAAGATCCCGGTAAAGTCCTCACGCTGGTAGGGGAGAAGCTTTGCGAGGGCATCGATGCGCTCGCTGGTCTTCTCCGCGAGGATCATCTCGCGCATCGCGTCGATGCGGTCGCCCTCGAAGAACATGTGCTCGGTGCGGCAGAGTCCGATTCCGGTCGCCCCGAACGCGATCGCGTTCTCGGTCTGCTCCGGATTGTCGGCGTTCGTGCGGACCTCGAGCCGGGTGACTTTCGAGCACCATTCCATGAGCTGCTTGAAGTTCTTGAACTTCTCCGTCTTCTGCGCGGCTTTGTCGCCGTGGAGAAGGCCGGTGATGATCTCCGAAGGCGCGGTGGGAATCTGGCCGCCGTAAACCGTTCCAGCTGTCCCGTCGATGGAGAGGTAGTCCCCTTCCTTGAAGGTTTCGCCGGCAACACTGACCGTCTTTTTATCGTAGTCGATCTTGAGGTCGGAGGCTCCGCAGATGCAAACCTTGCCCATCTGCCGCGCGACAAGTGCCGCGTGGGATGAGACGCCACCTTTGGCGGTCAGGATGCCTTCGGCGGCGATCATGCCACGAAGGTCTTCCGGCGATGTCTCGTTGCGCACGAGAAGAACTTTTTCGCCCTTCTCCTCCGCCGCTGCCGCGCGGTCGGCGTTCAGGTAGATTTTTCCTGAAGCCGCACCCGGACCTGCGGGAAGCCCGCTGGCAAGGAGCTTGGCCTTCTTGATCTCTGCAAGGTCGAACACCGGCGCGAGGAGCTGATCGAGCTGGTCGGCGGGGTTGCGCATGATCGCGGTCTTCCAGTCGATGAGCTTCTCATTGACCATGTCGACCGAGAACTTGAGCGCGGCCACAGCGGTCCTCTTGCCGTTCCGGGTCTGCAGCATGAACAGCTTGCCTTCCTGGATGGTGAACTCGAAATCCTGCACATCCTTGAAGTGCTTCTCGAGCGTCTGGCGGACTTTCTCCAGTTCGGCGTAAGGTTTCGGGAGCTGCTTCTTGAGCAGGGCGACCGGCTCTGGCGTGCGCACGCCGGCAACGACGTCTTCGCCCTGAGCATTAATCAGGAATTCTCCGTAGAATTCTTTGACTCCGTTTGCGGGATTGCGTGTGAATGCCACACCGGAGCCGGATTTGTCACCGGTGTTTCCGAAGACCATCGCCTGCACGTTGACAGCCGTGCCCCATTCGGCGGGAATGTTGTATTTCCGGCGGTAGACGATCGCCCGGTCATTCATCCATGAGCCGAAAACCGCGCCAATCGCGCCTTTGAGCTGATCCCAGGGATCAGCCGGAAAGTTCTTCCCGGAGCGCTCCTTAACGAGGGCCTTGAATTGTTTGACGAGTTCCTGCTGGTCCTCTGCGGTGAGCTCGCTGTCCACGACATCTGCGTGATACTTGTCGTGTTTGTATTCGTGGATGATGGCTTCGAACGGTTCGTGCTCCTCGCCTTCGCGCTTCTGGACACCCATGACGACGTCGCCATACATCTGGACGAACCGGCGGTAGCAATCCCAGGCAAAGCGCGGGTTCTTGGTGGCTTTTGCGAGCGCATCCACGGTCTGGTCGTTGAGGCCGAGGTTGAGGATCGTGTCCATCATGCCGGGCATCGAATCACGCGCGCCGGAACGGACGGCAATGAGGAGCGGGAAGCCGCTGGCATTGCCGAATTTTGTTCCCATGATCTTCTCCATGTTGCGCACGCCGGCTTCGCACTGCGCCTGAAGTTCCTTCGGATAGGTGCGCTTGTTCGCGTAGAAATAGGTGCAGACTTCCGTCGTGATCGTGAACCCCGGAGGCACCGGGAGTCCGATGCGGGTCATCTCGGCCAGGTTGGCACCCTTGCCGCCGAGAAGTGGTTTCATCTTGCCATCACCATCGGCTTTGCCGTCACCCCAGGTGTAGACATATTTGCCCTTGCGGGGCGCTGCGGACTTAACTGACTTTGTATTTTTGGACATAAAGGGAAAAAGAGCGAATTGTTAGGAATAGCAGCCGATGACGCGCTGTCAACGCGCCGATGGAAGGAAAATAGAGACCGTTGAAACCGGGAGGAACCGCGCCTGGACGGTTTCCCGGTTGCCATCGCAATTTTGTGCGGCGAACATGCCCCGCCATGCTCCCTGCCCTGCTTACCGTTCTGCTCTTCGCCTGCTCGGGTATAGCAGGCGAACGGGCGGCCAGATATTGGGGAGGACAACTCGCCAACCTTCTGAGGTTGTTTCTTGCGACAGGCATCCTGGCAACAGGAACCCTGCTCCTTTTTCCCTCATCTTTGCGCTGGGAAACGTTCGGGTGGCTTTTCCTGAGCGGAATCGTGGGGTTCGGACTCGGGGATATCTCCCTTTTTCTCGCCTACGTCCGCATCGGTGCGCGACTCACGATTCTCCTGAACCTGTGCACGGCCCCGATTTGGAGTTCCATCACCGAGTGGGCCTGGCTGGGAACGGGACTTTCAATCCAGGAAATTGCAGCGATCGGGGTCATTCTCGCCGGAGTAATTCTGGCACTCCTCAGCCGTCCGGCCCTGGCCCCGCAGGGGCAGAAGCGTATCAACTGGACAGGGGTGCTCTGCGGTATCGGAGCAGGAATGGGCCAGGGAATAGGAGCTGTGATCAGCCGGAATGCGTTCGAACTGGCGGACAAGGGCGGATTCCTCCTGAACGGGTTCAGCGCGGCGGCCCAGCGGGTCTGCGGCGGGTTCCTGACAGTTCTTCTGGTCTTCCTGGCGTTCTCCGCGCTGGGCAAGAACCACATCCGGCCGATGGCATTTGATAATAAACGTCCGGCATTCGCCTGGCTTGTTGCCACGACGATCTGCGGTCCCGTCCTTGGCGTTTCCTGCTTCCAGTGGTCGCTGATTCAACTGCCTTCCGGAATCGCAAATGCCGTGGTGGCAATGACCCCGATTGCCATGATTCCGCTGGTGATGATCGTGGATGGGGAACGTCCGCGCGCCCTCTCAATCGCCGGGGCCTGCGTGGCGGTCGCGGGCGTTATCCTTCTGCTTCAACTGAAATCGTGATCAGGGAAATGCTCGCGGATCGCCTGGATCACGCGGTTTTCCTCCGGGGGCATCAGCTTCCTCCGCGCAATACGCCGCCGGACGCAATCCAGGAACTCCAGCCAATCCTCGATCGGAGGCTCTTTCACCGCAGCCCATTGGTCGAACCGCTTTTCCCGTGCAAAAAATCGATACTGCCCGCCGTTATGCGCCACGTAGACGTCCCGTTTCGTGCCGTCCTCCAGCGTGCGTTCAAATCCAATTTCTGCTTTGGCCATGGTTCCACTTTACCCCGGAAAACCCCGACTGGCCACCACCATCGCCGAATGGTGCTTTCCGGAGTGCAGCGTTACGTGGCAGCCCCGCTGAAGTGGCGGTGAAGTTCGGCGTAGATCCCGCCCGAAACCACGAGCTCGTCATGCCGGCCTCGCTCAACAATCCGTCCCTGACGAAGCACCAGGATCTGATCGGCAGCCCGGATCGTGCTCAGCCGGTGGGCGACAACAAAGCTGGTACGGCCGTGTAATAGCTTTTCAAGGGCCCGCTGGACCCGACCCTCGGTCATCGCGTCGATCGCGCTTGTCGCCTCGTCGAGGATGAGAATCCGCGGATCGGCCATCATCGCCCGCGCGAACGAGACGATCTGCCGCTGACCCGCGGAAAGATTCCGGCCGGCCTCACCCACGGGAGTCCGGAACCCCATCGGCAGGGCTTCGATCATATCCAGACAATCGAGCCTGCGCACGCATTCGATCACATCGCGGGATGAGGCATCCGGCCTCGCGAAGCGGACATTGTCCATGACCGTGCCCTCGAACAGGTAGCTGTGCTGATGCACCATTCCCATCTGCCGGTGGAGGGAATCAGAACTCACCTTCAGGATGTCCCGCCCGTCAACCAGCAGACGTCCGCCCGTCGGAAGGTAGAGTTTGGAGACAAGATTGATGATCGATGTCTTGCCGCTTCCGGTATGGCCGACCAGCGCGATTGTCTGGCCGGGCTCCGCCACAAAGCTGATCCCGTGCAGGACCGGGCGCGCGGGGTCGTATCCGAATGTCAAATCGCAGAACTCGACCCGGCCCTGAAGAGGAGGCAGAATTTCCGCATCCCGCGGATCCTCCCAATCCGGCTTCGTGTCCAGCAGAGAGAAAACCCGCTCGGCCCCCACCATCGCGGTCAGGGCGTTGGTATACTGGTTCCCCAGCGAGCGGATCGGATCGAAGAACAGGTTGGCCAGAAAGAAAAACTGAACGATATCGCCCACCGGCCGCGCGATCTCCGGGTTAATCGCCCGGTAGCCCCCAACAACAACCAGCAGGGCCATGAAGAACTGGCTGTTCAGCTCGAGCAGAGGGAGAAAAACCGCTGACGTCTGACCGACTCCGAGATTGTATCGGGAATGGTCGGTCACAAGGTCGCGGAAGAAGCCGGCGTTCACCTCCTGCCGCACAAATCCCTGGGTGACGCGGATGCCGTTGACCGACTCGGTCAAGACCGCGGTCATCCGGCTGAAACTTTCCTGCCCCTGGCGCTGCTGCACAGTGATTCGCCGCTTGAAGTAGGTGTTCAGCTTCCAGACCACCGGCGCCATCGCGAGCACGATGGAAAACAAGACCCAGTCATACCAGAGCATCAGCAATGCGGTGATCAGCATTTGGCCGACCTGCACCACGCTGACAAAAACAATGTCTTGGACGCCCACCCGGATGGCATCGAGATCGCTCGTCATGCGCCCGATGATCCGGCCGGCTTTTGTGCGGTCGAAATAGCTCATGTTCAATCGCAGGAGATGCCGGAACAACGCACGCCGCAGGTCATGGATCACCGCCTCGCCAAGCTCCAATGCCAGACGCATCCGGAAATGGAATCCCACCTGCGTCAAAAGGATGAGAACCGCGAATCCGCCCGTCGCCCACGCGATCCCGGCCGGGTCTCCCGCTGTGATCGGCCCGTTGATGATCGCCCCGATCGCCCAGGCCGCCGCCGGAAGAAGGCAGGCCCGCAGGATGACCATCACGACAAGCCAGTTCCGCATGCCGGCATACGGGCGGGCATACGTGAACACGCGACGAAGCAGGCCGAGCATGTCCATCACCGGCTTGTCCGGCAGTTTCTCAGCCTCCACCCGGAGGCTGGAGACTGTCAGGGCTCTTCGCATTTTTGCGCGCTCCATCATAAGCCGCTCGCGGTCTGCGCCTCCAGGGCATCAAGGTAGTAGCCGCCGACACGCGTCAGGTCGCGGTGGGTTCCGATCTGTGCCACGCGGCCGTGATCGAGGACGATCGCGAAATCCGCCCGCTGCAGCATCGCCGGACGGTGGGCGACAATGAACGTCGTCCGTCCGACCGTCGCCCCGGCGATGGCATCTGCGATCTCGCGCTCGGTGCCGGGATCGACCGCTGCGGTCGGATCGTCGAGCAGCAGGATCGGAGGATCGAGGAGGACTGCCCTGGCAATCGCCAAACGCTGGCGCTGGCCGCCGGAAAGTCCCACTCCGGATTCTCCCAGCACGGTTTCGTATCCATCAGAAAGCCGGGTGATAAAGTCGTGCGCGGCGGCGATCCGGGCAGCACGTTCGATTTGCGCCTCGGTCGCATCCGGATGGCCGAACGCGATGTTCGCCGCGATCGTCGTGCTGAAGAGAAAGCTCTCCTGAAAGACCATGCCGATGCTTCGCCGGAGCTGGTCGATGTCCATCCGACGCAAATCGATCCCATCGATCGAAACCGATCCGCCCGTTGGATCATAGAACCGCGGCAGGAGGCTCATGAGCGCGCTTTTTCCGGATCCCGTCGATCCGATGATCGCAACGATCTTTCCCGGAGCGACCTCGAAGTTGATATCCTGCAATACCGGGTCGTCGCCGTGATCGAACCAGACGTTCTCAAATTTCACGTGTCCGCGCAGGCGCCCGGGCCGCACAGGATCCGCCGGCGATGCCACGTCGACCGGCGCATCCAGCACCTCAAAAACCCGGCGGGCCCCGCGCAGGCTTTGATGCATGGAATTGGCGATCCCCGCGATGTTGTTCACCTGTCCCGAGAACTGCTGCAGGATCCCTGCAAAGACAACGAGTCCGGTTCCGATCGGCACCTCGCCCACCGCCGCCAGATATCCGCCGTAGCCCAGCAGAACGATCAGGCCCGCCTGGCTCAGAAATCCGACGAGCGGGCTGAATGTGCTGACCCTCCAGAAGATCCATCGTTGCTGGTCTCGCACGACGTCGTTCGCCTTGTCGAATCCGGCGCACTGCGCCTGCTCGCTGCCGAACGCTTTGATGACCTGGATGCCCCGGATCATCTCGACGAGTCTGGTCACCAGGGCATCGACCAGTTCCCGGTTCTTCAAATACGCCGGTTGCACAACGCGCGAGAAATTCGCTGATGCCGCCCAGAGGAGCGGCGTCACCGCAAGGCAGGCGACCGCAAGCTTCAGATTGATGTTCACGAGAAACACCACATACGCGGCAAGCGAGATGACCATGATGATCGACTGCACGAGGACCTGGTCCACAAAGGCCCGGAGCGACTGCACGTCGCCAGTGACCCGGTTGATCAAAGAACTCGTCGCATTGGCATCAAAAAACCGGAAGCTCAGGCGCTGCAGCTTGTCATAGACCCGCGTCCGGATATCCACCACGATCCGGCCCTGCGTGAGCATGTTCAGGCTTGTCTGGTTGAGGTAGTTGAGAAATGCACGGATGGTCGCAAAAGCGATGAGGGCTCCAGCAATCGCCACGAGAACGCCGGTCGATGGCCAGTCCGCCGGCGGAGCAATTCCGAACGGCCAGTGCGGAGGGGAGGCCGAAGAATCCACTTTCCAGCGCACGAAATCGATCGCCACGCCGGTCAATCCCAACCCGACCAGCCCGAGCGTGAGCAGGCCAATCTGAAAAATGATCACCTGAAAACATTGCAACCGGTAGGACCAGGTCAATGCCAGCAACCGGCGGACCACCCGCCAATCCGACTCTTCAAATTCGTCCACAACGCACCCAGATTAACGGGCACCCGGCACGCTACCAGTTAAAGTTCTGGGATCGGTCGCTCCCGCATCGATTGAGCAGCGCCATCGCGACCTCCGGTCGCGATGAATATTCCCATGCGGCTCTGCCTCCACTTCCTTCCCGTTTTTGCAACTTTCGGAGATGCGCCCAAGCCAATATTCAATTTCCGAATAGATGGCCCTCACTTCCAAGCTGGACTATGACAGGGATTCGAACTCCATGTTCCATCGAACGATCATCAGAACCGGCGCGCTTTTGCTGGCCATATTCGCAGGCATGGTTTCCGCTCCCGGCTTTTTGCCACCCACGGATACTGCGGGTCCGTTGACATTGAGCATTAAGGATCCCGGGATAGTGAACGCGCTCGGCCAGCCCTTCCCCCTCAGCGTCACATTGAAAAACAACGGCCCGACCCAGCTTGAAGGCACGGTGCGGCTCGCCGTGATCGATGATTGGCGCATCGAGGATCCTGCCTCAAAGAAATTCTCAGTCGGTCCGAACTCCACACAGGAGATCACTTTCCCCGTAATCCCTGGGAAACGAAGCTATGCGGCATTGTATCCGATTCATGCCTTTGCCGAATTTCGTCAAGGCTCTGTTCCCTTCACCGCACACGCGATCCTGATTTCCTCTGTCGCGGCATCGGCTGTCACCGCGATCAGCCCCGGGCCAGCGCAGCTGCCGGAACTGAACCTTCCAATGAACGGCCGGCTCCGACTGGATGCCCCCCGAATATTCCGGCCCCGCCTCGCCGTGCCGGGCGCGGAGCCCGCGGCCCTGCCTGTCGGCTGGCAGGGATCCGAAGCGAATACCGGCGCATCGGTACAGTTGCTGAACGTGGACCGTGGAGATCAGCGCCATGCGCTCGGCATGCACCCGCCGTGGCGAAAGGCCTGGGGAGAAGTGTCCGTGGACTACCAGGTGAAGCTGCCGTCCCAAACACCCATCACGCTGAATTTCGCAACCGCCATCCGCGACCATTCCGCGGAGGAGTCAGCGAGTGACGGCGTCGAGTTCACCGTTCTCCTGAAAGACGGCAGCGCCTTCAAAACGCTGTCCTCCCGCTTCTCCGCAGCGAAGCGTTGGGAGACGTCCGCTTTGGATCTCTCGGCTTACGCGGGCCGCGAAGTGACTCTCCGCCTCATGACCGGCCCCGGCCCGGCGCACAATACCTCGTGCGATCAGTCATACTGGGCCGAACCGACGCTCGTCGCGGGCGAGCCGCCAAAACCCGAACCGGAAACCGATCGGCTCGCCCGCCGCAAAAAAGCATTGGAGCTGGCAAAATCCGCGCTGCATGGTGGCTCGTCCCCGTGGAGTTGGAAGCTGGAGAGCGGGGCCGGCACCACGGGCGCGGCCGTCGTGCCCGGACGATCCGGCCTCGCGGACGCATTCATCGCGTTCTCCGATGACAGGCGCGAGCTCGTTTTCGATGGCTTCACCGTGGAAGTGGATGGACAGGCGATCGGGAGGGGAATAGCGGATCTGCCTTGCGAACGCGTGGGGAGCCGGTTTTTAGCGGAGCGCGGAACGATTTCGTCCATCGTGATGCGCGCGGACGGGACTCCTGTCACTGTCCAATCGTGCGTGTGGGCGGAGAAAGGCGCGCTGCGCATCGCGTTTTCGATGCCGGAAACGCAACGCGATTCGCGCGGCGAACCGCGCTTTACGTCTCTGGCCATCGGACCCGCATCGGAGTTGGCGCACCGCGTTTACGCGGGATTCGGCAACGTGATCCAGGATCCTGAACGATTCGACCTGCAAGCCGGCGGGTTCACGCTTTCCACCCGCCATGTCGGCATGGATTTCAAGAACGGCCTCTCGCTCGTGCAGGCGTGCGACATTTTCCCCGACCGCTTTCATGTCGATCCGGAGCGCCGCGCCTACTCGCTGGTGACCCACCATGACGCGACATTTTCGTTTGTGCCATCCGCCCGGCAGGCGTTCGCCGCAGCGCGCGTTTATCGCGGACTCTCCGGATTCCGGCCCGCCGGCGGTGTCGCAGGTTTGCTCGGGCGCGTCTGCCTCGATCAATGGAGCGGCGACTACCGCAGGGCCGCTCAGGGCGTGGAGACCGCCGCGCGCTACGGCATAACCGACGCGGTGTTCGTGAAGCACGACTGGCAGCGCTGGGGCTACGATTACCGCCTGCCCGAAATTTATCCGCCCGCAGGGAGCTTCGAGGATTTTTGTGCGATGGTCGAGGCGTGCAGGCGCAACGGGATCCTGTTCTGCCCGCACGACAACTACATCGATTTTTACCCCGATGCGGATGGCTTTTCCTACGATCATATTTCGTTTGACGCCAGCGGCACACCGCAAAAGGCCTGGTTGAATAGCGGCCGCGCTGCGCAATCCTATCGCTGGTCACCCAACGCGCTCGGGCCGTGGCTGGAATCGAATCTGAAACAAATCAAAGCCGGCTTCGCGCCCACCGCCTATTTCGTTGATGTCTTCTCAGCGGTCCCTCCGATGGATTTTTATGACAGCAAAGGACGGTTCTTTCCCAACACCGTCACCGCGGAGTGCTGGGGTGATGCGTTCGACCGCATCCGCGAAATCCTCGGCAACAAAGCGCCTACGATCAGCGAGGCCGGACACGACGCGTTGATCGGCCACCTCGATGCCGGTGAAGCCGATCACTGCGCCTGGCTGCCGGACAGCAATCAGCCCGAGGCCTGCTTTCGCTGGAGCATGAAAGCGGGTGACGGCGAGCGGGTTCCCTGGCACGACATGGCATCGCACGGCAGTTTTGTCCTGCTCGGGGGCGGCCTCGGTCCGCGCTACGCGGGCAGGCAGGATGAAATCCTGCACGGTTACGGCAGCGATGATTACCTGAGTCTCACGGTGCTCGGGGGGCGCAACCCCATGTGCGACGGCCCGTTCTCTCGCCGCGCTGTGATGACCTATTGGCTGCTGCACGATGTCTGCAATTCTCTGAGCCGCGATGAAATGCTCGCCCACGAATTCGCGGACGACGACATCCACCGTCAGATCACCCGCTTTTCAAATGGCGGCACCGTGACAGCCAACCGCGGAACAGCCGACTGGATAACGGACGGGCGGGTGCTGCCGACATTCGGATTCATTGCCAAGGCCGGAGAAAACGAAGCGGACATCACACGTCGCGACGGCGTGATTTCCGCCCGCGCGAAAAGCCCGGGCGTTTTATTTGTGGACGCGCGTCCGGATGTGTCCGATGCCGACGGGCATGTGCTGGCAAAAGTTGCGGGCGTCGAGGATCTCGGCGGCCGCCGCTTCCGCATTCGCATCGAGTGGGAGGTGCGGAAGCCCCTGCCGCCCGGCTTCCGGCCGTTTGTCCATTTTGTGGATGACAAGCTCGTGGAAAACGAGGGGATTTTGTTCCAGGGCGGACTCGAACTCGACCCGTCGAAGCTGGGCATGGCGGGCACGTATTCGACCGCCGCAGAAGTCGCCGTGCCCGCGGGATTTCCCGCGCCGGCGGAGATCGCCGTTCGCTTCGGACTCTGTAATCCCGACATGGACTGGAAACGTCTGCAGATGCCGGTCGCGACGGATCACAGAGGCCGCGCGCGGGGTGGAATCATCCAGCTTGAAGAGGATGTCGTGCGCTGGCAGCCGGAACCTCCGGATCCCATCAAGGAGGCTCGCTCTGCGCGTTTGAACATGCGGGGCAAGACGGTCGATTTCGGCCCCGCGTCCACAAACGGCGCATTTCGTATTCTCCATGAAGGCACAGTCTGGAAACTGATCCCATTGCCCGGATCCCCGGCTTTTCATGTTGAACTGCGCTTGGACCAGCTGAATGCCAGCGGACAAAAAGTCCGGGAGATCACCGCCGTGAACACTGACGGAAACGCGGTGGGCCCGGTGAGTTTCCAGCAGGACGGACAGGCGGTCCGCTTTGAGACATCCGACGAGCCATTCGCCTATCGCATCTCGTTCATCCCTCCCGCTGCGGCACCGGCGGACGCCAATCGGTAAAATCCGGCGAAGCTTCAATCTTGCAATTTTCCGGACCGCATCGTTTGTGGACCGATGCGCACGACAAAAATCATCTGCACACTGGGGCCGGCGACGGATTCGCCGGAGGTTTTGAGGGAAATGATTTTGGCCGGAACAAATATTTTCCGCCTCAATATGAGCCATGGCACCCACGAGTGGGTTCGCGAGATCGTGAAAAAAATCCGCAAAGTGTCCAGCGACCTCGGCTCGGTGACGGCGATCCTCATGGATACCCAGGGCCCGGCGATCCGCACGGGGGATTTGAAAAGCAAGCTGAACCTCAAACCCGGGGACATCTTCGAGTTCACGGTCAGGGGCTCGCGCAGCGAGGAGCAATTCTCGACCGACGTGAACTACGACGGTCTCGTGGATGACATTTCCGTGGGGGACGTCGTGCTGGTGGACAACGGCGTGATGCACATGAAGGTGCTCCACAAAAACTCCAACCGCATCCGGTGCGAGGTTCTCACCGCAGGCACGCTCGGCTCCCGCCGGCACATCAACCTGCCGGGAGTGAAGGTCAACCTCCCCCCGCTCACGGAAAAAGATCTGGCCGACATTGAGGTCGGCGTCCAGGTCGGCGTGGACTTTGTGGCCCTGAGTTTCTGCCGCGAGGCGGCGGACATCATCGAACTCAAGCGACTGCTCCGCGAACGTGGAAGTTCGGCGCACACCGTTGCCAAGATCGAGGACCAGCACGCGGTCAAGTATGTGAACGATATCATCCGCGCCTCGGATGCGGTCATGATCGCCCGCGGCGACCTGGGCATCGAATGCGCGATGGAGGAACTGCCGATCATCCAGCGGCGGATCATCAAAAAGTGCGCACAGATCGGACGCCCGGTCATCGTCGCCACCCACATGCTCGAGAGCATGATCGAAAACCCCCTGCCGACCCGTGCGGAAATCACGGACGTGGCGAACGCGGTTTACGAGCAGGCGGATGCCATCATGCTCAGCGGGGAAACCACCGTGGGGAAATACCCGGTCCAGTGCGTCAAAATTCTCGACCGGGTTGCCCGCAGGATCGCGCGGAGCGGAGGGGCGGGCTACGCGAAGGAGGCCATCGTGGATACGACCCGCATGAAGACCGTGCACTCGGCGGTCACCCTGGCAAATTCGTTTCCCAATTCAAAAATCGTCGTCTTCACTCGGCGCGGGTACATGGCCGACCATGCCAGCCACCTGCGTCCGGAAAACGCTCCGATCTTCGCGTTCTCGCCGTCAGCCGAAGTCGTCCGCAGACTCGCGTTGAACTGGAATGTCCACCCGATCCAGATGTCGTTCGGCATCGATCCGGAACACACGATTGCCGATGCCGAAGTCGAGCTGACACGCCGGGGTCTCGTGGTCAAAGGCGACCAGCTCATCATCCTCAGCGACGTGATGGCCGGCAGCGAACGCTTCGACTCTATCCAGCTCCGCCAGGTGATCTAGCGAAGCGATCCGACAAAAACCGCCATGCGCTCCATAGCGACCTTGATCTGGTCGAGTCCGGTGGCGAAGCTGCAGCGGACGTGCCCCTCGCCGCTCGGCCCGAATGCGGTTCCCGGAACGACGGCGACCTTGTGCTCCTGCAGAAGCTGCATGGAAAATTCTTTGCTCGTAAGCCCGGTGGAATTGATTTTCGGGAACACGTAGAATGAGCCTTTCGGCTTGAGGCACTCCAGCCCCATATCATTGAGAGCGCGGGTGATAAAGTTCCGGCGCCGTTCATACTCGCGGCGCATGGTGGCCACGCTTTCCTCGCCCCGTTCGAGCGCCTCGATCGCGGCATCCTGACCCATGATCGGCGCGCAGAGAATCGCATACTGGTGGATCTTCATCATGGCCTCGATCAGGGCTGCCGGTGCGCAGGCATAGCCGATCCGCCAGCCGGTCATCGCAAACGCCTTGGAAAGCCCGTGAAGAAAAACCGTCCGCTCCTGCATGCCGGGGCACGTCGCGATCGTGGAATGTGTCCCGCCTTCGAATGTCAGCTCGCTGTAGATTTCATCGGTCAGGACCACCAGGTCGTGGCGAACACAGATCGCGGCGATTTCCTCCCACTGCGCCGCGGTCATGGTGGCGCCGGTGGGGTTGGTGGGAAAATTCAGCATGAGCACTTTCGTGCGCGGGGTTATCGCCTTTTCGAGAGCGTCGGCACGCAGCGAAAACCCATCCTCCGCTCTGGTCTCGATCGCACGGGCAACGCCACGGGCAAGCGTGATGCTCGGCGCGTAGGAGACGTAGCAGGGTTCGTGATAGAGAACCTCGTCGCCGGGGTTCAGCAAGGCCCGGAGCGCGAGATCGATCGCCTCCGAGACGCCGACCGATACCAGGATCTCGGAGAGCGGCTCGTATCGGAGACCAAACTTCTTGCGGACGTAATCCGAGATCGACCGGCGCAGGCGCGGAAGTCCGAGATTCGAGGTGTAGCCGGTGCGCCCCTTCTCGAGCGCGTAGATTGCTGCCTCGCGGATATGCCAGGGCGTCGCGAAGTCCGGCTCGCCGATACCCAGCGAGATGACGTCATCCATCGTCTGGACGATTTCAAAAAAATCGCGGATTCCGGAACGGGGAATGTCGCGGACGTGGTCGGCGATTTGGATGCTCACGGCGATACGGAGAGCCGCTCGGGAGCGGAATCAAGCTGGTGGAAGGCCCCGTTTTCTTTGTAGGTCTTGAGCCGGAAATGCGTG
>CAZRIL010000084.1:0-18070 GCA_964600115.1 uncultured Chthoniobacter sp.
AACCGGGAACCAATTGATTAAGAGTCAACTGCTCTACCATTGAGCTAGGGATGCTGAAATTCCGAGGAGGAAGAGGAAACCTGCTTCGCGCTCCAATTTCCACTCTTTTTTTCAAAATGCGAACAAAAGCGCCGGTGCGAACAGATCACACGGGGACTTCCTCGCAGACGTTCAGCCTCTGCCGCTTTAATCGCGCGCGGAAAGACTCGTCGATTCTCGAACTCCCCCCGCATGTTTCGCGGACGAGAAATTTGAGAATCGGTTCGCTCTGCGAGCGGTCGAACTCCCCGCGCGACAATGCGAGGGCGCTTCTCAGAAGCCAGTGCCCGATGTGCGCGAAATCCTGTTCCACCGTGCTCAGTGGAGGGTCGCTGTAGTGGCTGGCATCGATGTTGTTGAATCCCACGATCACAAAATCCTCCGGAGCCCTCAGGCCCTGCTTGTGCATCGCTGTCAAAAAACGAAGGGCGTGTTCGTCGTCATAGCTTACGATGGCAAGGTCGCCCCGGAGGCTTTTCCACCGCTTGGCGAGGCGATCGAGGCCGGAGGTGCCTGCGGAGACCATCCCGATCGTTGCTGCCAGCCGCTCCCGGGATACAAAGCACGCGTAGTCGCTGGCCTTCTGCTGAAGGACAATATCCCCTGGCGAATCCGGACCAAGAAACGCAATCTGCCGGTGGCCGAGCTCATAAAAATACCTGCAGAGGCCCTCGGTCGGCGAGAGCCGGAGGGACCTGAAGAGATGCTCCTCCTCAAAATAGAAATTCTCCAGGCCGGGAATCAGGATCGGCAGACTGACAGGAACCGGGCACCTGCTGATAAACTCGCGCACCTCCCCGGTCTTGTCGTGGGGCACCCAGGGCAGGGTGAGCGCCACGCAACCTTCGTTTACAAGCAGTTCGGCCTGCCGCAGCCCGTCATCCGCAAAATCGCGCACCCAGCAGGACCGCAATTCTATGGATTCCTTGAGTCCGGCAGCCGAGATCGCCTGGAAGACAGAGAACGCATAGGAATTCCCCTTCTCGAAGACGAGGACACCGACTCGGTTTTTGGCAGCGGCTGACTTCCCCCCGCGGTCTCCTTCTGCCCCGGCAATGAATGTCCCGCTTCCGATTCTTCTGACAATCAACCCGTCCTCGACGAGTGATTTCAATGCTTTGCGGACGGTTAAGAAGTTGCAGCCGTATTCGATGGCAAGGTTCCGCTCGGATGGCAGTTTGGCTCCTTCCGGCAGGGTGGCCGCCAGCTTGCGCAGTTCCTGTTCAACCGTCTTGTGTTTTAGTTGCCCGATCTTCAATCCCTTTTTCGGAGTCGCCATCGGACTCCCTCATACAACTGTCAGACGGCAATGGATAGCACAAAGCGCTGGCTTCGTTTGAGAGCAGTCGCCCGCTCCCGTTGAAGGCCCACTTCATGCTCTTCATCTCGAATCGCTTCCCGGGGAGCGCATCCTTGAGGAAGGCCCCCGGTAAGGAGTCGGCATATGAGGAGGCTGCTCTCCAAAAACGAGATTCAGTCTGTGAGGCGGAATTCGGCTTCCCGGCCTGATTTGGCGGACTCGTAGCAGGCATCGATCCAACAATCGACTACCGCACCATCCCGAATCGTTGGCCCCGCCTCTCCGCGGCCTTGGCATCGATCCGCAAATGCGGACAGTTCGAGGTGAAATGCATTGACCGCAGGAAACTCAGGCTCCTCCCATTCCTTTGTCGATTCCAAATACAGACGGCCTTTTGCAGGAAAATCCGCAGGACGGTCCCAAAGCGGGTAATTCAATTCCAGTCGCCCCTTCGTCCCGTCAATCTGGATCCACTCGTCCCAGCCATTTCCGTAAACGCCGGTGCGGCTGAACACGGACAGCGCAGCCTCGAAATGAACGGTGGCCCCGTTGTGCATCCGGAACAGTGCATGCGCCTGGAGTTCCGCATCGTATCCTGCAGGGGACCATGTCCGGCAGGAAATGCTTTGAGGAGTTCCCAACAGCCACGCCGTCAGGTCAAGCATGTGACTTCCCGCCATATTCAGCATTCCACCTGAAGCAAATCGTCTCGTCCGCGATGGCCCGTCCGGCGTGGGACGCCAGTCTGCGGAGTCGAACATCCCCTCATCCACCAATCCGCCCTGATAGGATCTGACCGTGGCGCAAACCGGCTCGCCGAGCAGCGCCATTTTTTCTTTCGCCCAGCGGGAGGCGGGAAAAAACCGTTTCATGTAGCCCACCTGCACCACCTGTCCCTCCATCGGTTTGAGAGCCAGAACCTCGCGGGCCTGCGGAGCAGTTGCTGTCATCGTCTTTTCGCAAAAAATGTTTTTGCCCGCGGCCATTGCAGCCTTGAGGATCTCCGCATGCAGGGAGTTGATCGTGCAGATGTTGACGGCGGTGACACCGCTGTCGGCCAACAGCTCGCGCCAGTCCTTATACTGCCGGGCCGAAGGGGCAAACGCAGAAGCTGCCTTGAGGGCATCCGTCGACGGATCCGCCACAGCCCCAACTTCCAGCCCCAGAGCCTGGAGGGCCTGAAGATGGATCCGTCCGATGAACCCGGTTCCGATGACACCAAATACGGGGCGCTTTTTCATAAATCAGTCTTCAACAGTGACCACGACCTTGATTGCATTGTTTTTGTCAAAGCATGCGGTGCGGATGGCTTCGCCCGCATCGGCAAGTGGAAATCTATGCGAGATCAGGCTTTCTCCATCGACCCGGCCTGAGCGCAGCAGGTTCAGAGCCATCGGCGTCCGCAGCGCCGGCGATGCGAACGAACTCCGGAGCTGGAGCTTTTTGAAATGAAAATCATTCGCCGGGAACGTCACATGATCGGTGTCCCCATGGCCCACCCCGATATAGGCAATGACCGCTCCCTTCGCGGCAGGCACCATGCTGGCAGGGAGGAACAAGGGCGGCACGGTGCTCAGAATGCGATCGGGCGCCGGATTGAGATTCCGTTCGGCCAAAGGCACCTCATCCTCAAAGAGCAATTCCTCCGCGCCGAATGCCAGGGCCAGCGCGTTGCGCTTTTTGCGCGCCGAGAATGTTGAAGCGTAAATTTTGGAGGCGCCGGCCAGCTTGGCGAGCCGAACCGCCATCAGGCCGATCGGTCCCAGCCCGGTCACGAGCACTGTCGAATACGGTGTGATACCCGCAGTCTCGCAAAGATCGATGGCCACCCCCAGCGGTTCGGCAAGCGTCGCGACAGCAGGTGACAAGCCGTCGTAGTCGAGCACGGAGATCTCCGGGCTGAGCATCCGTTCCGCAATACCAAAATATGGTTTCGCAAAAAAGCTTTTAACATCAGAACAAAATTCAGGACGCCCGTTCCGGCAATTCCCGCATCGTCCACAGGCGCTGGAACTCTCCAGAACAACCCGTCGGGAAGTCAGGCTGCCATCATTATCCAACACACGACCGGCAACCTCATGACCAATTTGTACGTATTCAGGCGATCCCCTGAGCACCGCCGAGATGTCGGTGCCGCAGATCCCACAGGCATCCACCTTGATCACTTTCTCAGCGGGGGAAATCCCGCTGAAGCCGGTTCTGCGGATCACAACATCGTTCGCATCGCGGCAAAATGCTGCCAAGAAATCACTTCTCATGTTTTGGGCATTCTTGCAGCAGGTCATCGCTTCCATCGCTGGATGCCTGCGACATTATATTGGCAACCTGTGGAGGAATTTCATTGTCAACAATCGCTTTATAAACACTATACCGCGAAAGTCATGATCTTTTTGATCGAAGCCCCCGGTTCGTCTGTTTGCCCGTAGCTGCCTCAATTCTTTCCGCCCATGAAATCACAGGAGATTGAGAGCAGGCTCAATTCCATTGGCAACAAACGTCCGGTATTGATCTTCACACCGGATCGGCTGGAGCGATTGCGTAGCCGCCTTTCGGGCAGCTCCAGCGAGAGGGCCAAATGGGAGCGACTCCGGCAACGCGGCCGGGTATTGCTTAGGCTTCCCTGGCCGGAGGAGGCGCCCTCAAGCAGCGTCCATCATCAGGAGTTCACGTATCGCATGCCCGCCGATCATCTGGGCGAAGTCGTTCGCACGCTCGGCCTCCTGCACTTGCTAGAGCCGGATGAGCGCTATGCAGGTAAGATCCGGGAGGGGCTCCTGCATTACGCGGATGACTACCCGCCCTATAAAACCTGGTGCTCCCCCCACTTCAGCAGACGCAAGCCCGCGTGGCGATCCGAGCTCATCACAACCCATCTTTGTTTCTCCTACATTGCAGGCCACGAAATTCTGGGCGATTGGCTTTCTGACGAAGACCGCAAGCGGATTGCCGAAACTCTCCTCGACCGTGGAGTCATACCACTTTTACAGGACTGGCTGCTGCCAGACACCCGCATCCATTGCTTGGATACAATGGGCCATAACTGGTGGGTCGTCTGCCTATCCATGGCGGGCATTGGAGCGCTGGCCATGCTGGGCCGCCATCCCGCGGCGGCTTCCTGGGCGGCAAGCGTGGAGCGCTCGATGCCATTATGGTTCGGTTATGGAGGCAGCATGCTTCAGAATCGTGCTGCGAACTTTGACACTGCGGGCGGGTATCTTGAAGGCGTGCATTATGCAGATTACGCGCTTGGCGATTACCTGCTTTATCGAACGGCCCTGCTGGATGTGATTCCGGACTATTCGCCGCCGGATAAGCGGGCGCTGCAGGCAGCCGCACAGTTCCTGGTGCACACGCTCTATCCGTCAACGCACGGGTGTCTCGTTGTGAACTTCGGCGATACGAAAGCCCAGGCGGCAGCAACGACGGCGATGCGGTTGCTCGCCTCCAACAATATTGCCGCGGAGCTCGGCAGCTGGTACGTGGCCCGCACCGGCTCCGGCGAACCCAATCCCATGGCGCTTCTCTTCGGCGATGACCTTAGGATCGCTCCTCCGAAGGATCTCCCGAATTCCGCTTTCTTCCCCGGCGCAGGCTGGGCGGCGATGCGGTCCGGTTGGGAGGATGACGCCACGCTCCTCGCGATGCGCTCGGGAATTTACTGGATTCATGCGCATGCGGACTCCGGGTCTTTCATTCTTTTTCACCGCGGGCAGCCGCTCATCGTGGATGCCGGACATTGCGAATATTATCATCAGGAATATACGGATTACTATGCGTCCTCGCGGGCTCACAATGTGGTTCTCATCAATGGCCGGGGCGCGCCTCCGGAGGATTTTCTGAGGGGCTCAAAATTTCCCGGGAGGCTGCACTCCCTGCTTGATAATGGCGGAATGAAATACGTTTGCGCCGATGCAGCCGGCCCGCTGGCACATTTGGTGAAACGGAATTACCGGCACCTGATTTGGACTGAAGGAGCGATCGTTATCGTCGACGACCTGCTTGCGCATGAGGCCGCGCAATTCAGCTGGCTGCTTCACTACGCCGGAACGGCAGAGTGGGATTCACAAGGAACTCAAATCAGGAACGGGGAAGCCGGCGCGTCTGTTCAAATCCTGCATCCCCGGAATCTCGATGCACGGGCGGTGGAATGCCCGCATCAGGATACTTTGGAGGCACGGTCTTCGTATCTGGAGTTCTCGACGCGGAACCCCGAACGGCAGCAGATTTTCCTGACCATCATCGTTCCGCTGCCTGCACCAGGGGCATCCGCTCCGCGCGTCGAACGCATCGAGTCTCCGGGCCTGCCCGGAGTCCGGATCATCGGATCCGACTTGACGACAGAGGTGTATCTCAATCCTGAAGCGGACGGACGTGACACCTGCCGGAATCCCCTCACCTCCCTCGGCGGCTGGGAAACAGATGCCTGTCTTCTAGCAATCAGCTCCGCAACGGGATCCGACGCAAACAATCCGATCACACCGGGGCGGGCGCTGATGGTCGATGGCAGCACCCTGAGACGCGAAGGGATCACGCTGCTCGACTCGATTTCGCGGATTGACGGCATTTTTTCCTTCGAACCAGACCGCGTGTCGATGGAAATTCAAGGCCAGAAGGAAATCGATCTACGCATCCATAGCGCAGCATGTCCTCGTGAGGTTATCATCAACGGAAAATCCGGAGAATTTGATTTCAACTCCGTCGGGCAGGCCCTGCGCTGTTGGATTTCACTCCCCTGAGTTCGCATGCCGCAAACCATTGATCCAACCGATTGTTCAGTTGATTGGTGTTCGTTCAGCGCTACGCTATCCCTGTCCCCCGCCTGTTCCACCAGGAGTTGCCTGTGCACCAGAACAAAAAAATCCTGACATTGGGAAGTCTATCTGCGCGATTCGCAGCACTTTACCTATGCGCCGTTTTGCTGGCCTTGCAGCCGGAATTGCGCGCTGGCGTTGTGCCACAGATTCCATGGAAGCCATCGATGGTTGGAGCAACGATGGTCTATGAAGCGGTCGATGCGGCAAGCCTCCTCAATGCGTCATCCTTACAGGCTGCACCCGGCGAACTTGTGGCCAAATGGAATGATCAGAATGGCACGGACAGCATCAGCGCTCCAGCTGCCAACCAGCCTACACTTGCTTCGGACGCGGACGGGTTAAACTCGCCGACAGGCGTTCGCCCTCTCAAATTCCGTTCGAGCCAGGCACTGTTCGATACCACCCTCAAGCAGAATGTGCCGCTTTACGACATTTTCGTTCTCGCTCGTCTCCGGGGTGGGAACGCGGAGAACCAGAGCATTGTTGGCAATAGCATTGGAAACTTCAAAACCCCCGTTTTCCAGTCAACTTCAAGCAACCCGGGGGCACTGTGCGCTGGATCCACTGTGCTTGAGGTCTCTTCCGCCGAGCGCTTGCGTCTCATCCGTGTCTGGAGCAGTGGCAGCTCCGGGGCTGTCTTGTTCGGATCGCTGAACGGGAGCGAAGCGCAGAGCACTCCGGGCAGCGTAAGGGATGCCTTCTCCGACAGCTATGTGGTCGTCGGCAACCTGGCGGGAACCAAAACCAATGCCGGCGCTAACATGGACCTTTTCGCGTTCTGCTTCGTCCCGACCGCGCTGACCCGCGCGAATGCCCAACGGATGGAAGGCTATCTGGCCTGGCGTGCGGGCCTGCAATCCACGCTTGATCCCGGACATCCCTACTACAATTCCCCGCCGACTGTGCCAGCAGGCACAACATCAACGCTCGCATGGGTTGATGCGAACGTGGCCGGCGCGTCGGCGCTGCAGACATGGCGGGGACCGATGTGCGAAGTCCAGGCGGACAGCTACGATGGCTCAGGCGCGCCGCCGATTGATGGCTCGACAAAACTCTGGGGGATTCCCTACAGCCTCACAGTTGCCGAGCGCGCGAGGCTCAAGGCGGAATATTTTCCCGGCGACGGCACCGGATATATGTATCTGCGGTTTCCTCTTGGCTTCGCCTACCGGGGGATTCGTGCGACTGATCCGGGATCCGGTCTCGGCACCCAGATCGGCGAGCGCTTCAGCGGCCAGAATGCGGCGCTTGCGGATATGATCGCCGATGTGGCGGCAGCGGGCGGCGGCCTGATGCCGGAATATTGGTCCCCTGCCCCGCACTTCAAGACCAGCAGCACATATGGCAATGGCTCACTTTGGGCAGGAGGAAGCTATGCGCGCACCGTGACGCTCGACAGTATACGCACGAGCGATCCCGCGCAATATGCGGCGCAGATCGACCTGCTTGCAGCAGCGATGGTCAACGACCTCGAGTATCTGCACCAGAATGTCGGACCTGTGAGGGGGTTTTCTCCGCAGAATGAGGCGTTCAATGCGACAGGTGCCGGATACGGCACCTGCACCTACCAAAGCGGCCAGCTCTTTGCCGATGTCTCCCGGGCGGTTTTTGCCAGGATCGATGCGAGCGCAATCCTCGCGACCTACGCAGGGAAGCCAAATACCGTTTGGGGAATCGGACCGAGCTGGCAAACGATGCCCGCAGAGGTCACCGGAGATGCCCCCCTCTACGCCCGGTTCTGGGCAGTCGCCCAGCACCAAATCACCCTGCTGAGCGCTGACGGGGACAAAGCCAAGACCATCGTGCAGGCGCCGGGCGGCAAGCAGACAATCGACAATGAGTTCGAATATTTCAGCACGCCCGCGCAAGGCCGCGACTGGCAGTTCGCCAACACCGCTCTCGTTCAGGCGGGCTTCATGGTCCGCTCGAAAGCCGAGACCCATAATCCGATGATTCACATTGCCAAGCAGCTCGGGCAGACAGGAAGCGGATCGAGCACGGAAAACTACGGAGTGGTCGCCGTGCGCCTGCCGGCCCCATTCAGCGGGGCTCCCACGGATCCAGGAGATCCTTATCCTGCACTCGGCCACGGGGAATATATCAATCAGGGTTGGAATTCGAATGCTGTGAAAACATTTACTGACAATATTGTCGCGGGATCGAAAGTGCATCCGCGCTTCTACCCCGGGACATTGCCGGCCGGTGTGGAGGCGCTTGCGTTTGTGAGACCCGATGGAGGGCTCGGCTGGATAGTCGTGAACCGCAACGATTCTGTCCTGCCGCTGGCTGTGGGACTCGGGGGCGTCCGCACCGTCACAATCCGGCGCTACAGCAACAGCGAAGAGGGAGTTGTAATCGACCATGTCACCAGCAGCGCTGTAGATGTCAGCATTCAGCCGAACAGCACACTGACAATTGGTGAGGAGATTTCAATCCCCTCCGGTGCGGATATCGCAGTCGAGCGATCCGACGCCACAAATGTTGCCGACGGCGAATCCCTTCCACTCGGAAAGGTGGCTTTGGGCAGGAGTTTGAGTTTTCAGCTGACCATCCGGAACTCGGGATATTCCGAACTCACAGGTCTGAGCATAACCAAATCCGGTGCCGATTCCTCCGATTTCAGCATAATCTCCAACCCGACCGCTCCGCTCGCACCGGCCGGAACCACGACGTTCGCAGTCCGATTTGCTCCCGCTGCGGCAGGAACAAAACAGGCCAGCATACAGATCTCCAGCAATGACCCGGACGAGAGCCCCTACGATATCACCTTTTCCGCAACGGCGCTCGCAAATAGCGACAATGACAGCGCTTCGGATGCCTGGGAAACCGCGAACGGATTCAATCCAGCCGTGCCGGGCGACGTGGAGACTCTAGACAGCGACCTGGATGGCGTTAGGGACATTTGCGAGATCTTTCAAGGGAGCGGGCGGAACGCGGCGGATTCACGCCATGGGCTGATTGGCACCATGGCCACTACTGCCTCCCCCGATCTCCAGCTGGTGACGCACTACCGAAGAAGCACAACACAATCCGCAGTTGCAGGCACCCCCATCTGGACAGACGACCTCCTTCTCCCGTTCACGGCCGCCAGCGTCAGAAATGGAACTTCTGTCACGCTGACCGATACAATCACCGAATCTCAGGCGGATTACGAATTGCACGAGGTTACCGCCACGCCGACCGCTGGTTCCCCCTCCAAGCTGTTCCTTAGCCTTCACCTCTGGCCGGTCGAGTGAATCGATCTGAATTTCCGCCAAATTGACAACTGCAGAAATGTCAGGGCTCAGTGATTGATCTATCCGCGTTCTGCGCCTGTGACGGAATGTCCCCCTGATGCAGACCGCGCAGAATGCTATTCAGTCCCTGTTGGTACGACCCGTTGACATACATTTCCAAAAGCTCTTTACGTCAACGAAACAGCGGGCCTGATCGTGGACGGGGTGCCGAGCGCGCCCGGGGCCTGAGAATATCGAAGCTAATCCGCGCCAGCGATCCGAACACTAATCAGTTCGTATGGTGAGAAGTTCAACGCCCCCCTGACCGGAGTGCCGGTGCCGCTCTCCGCAAGCGTCAGCCGGAATGCTTTGAATCCCTCGCGAAGTTTCAACTTCACTTTTCCCCGGCGTCCGAATGTTTCGTGCAGGCGCAGGATCCATCCATCGCCATCATCGGCAGGCTTTGCCCAGCAGGGAATCAGGCTTTCGCCCCCCTCGAGTCCAAGGAACCCGGAATCGATGGCGGCCGTGCGGCAGGCAACCGGCGGGGTGAACAGCGTCTCGGCAAGCGCCGGCGCAAGCTGGGTGCGGGGCAGCCCCGTCCCATGGTATGCCAGGGCAAGCTTGATGGAATGCGAGCCCTGGTCGGAATAAAACGGCCGTGCGCCGCCGCGCCTCAATGCGAGAGGGAAGAGGCGCTTGTGGTCGGGATCCTCGCCCGTGACCCGGGGTGAACGGATCAACGAAACGCCAACCATGCCTTCGCGGCAGGAGAATCCGTATTTCGCCTCGGTGATCACGGCAAGACCGGCGCTTTCGGAGTCATCGCTGACGATCGCCCACCGGCTTGCGGCCCCTTCGAACATGGCTTCATCACGAGGCGGCCCCGCTTGCTGACTCCTCAGAACGCTTCCGAAAGGAGTTCCAAAGCGGGCCATCCTGCCATCGAAGGCCGTGGGGAAAAGCACGCGCAGAAGGGTCTGTTCTTCATGCCATTCGATTTCATATTCGATGTGCAGCACCGGCTGGAACGCATCCAGACGGTAGCGCACGAGCATTTCACTCTGGTCTCCGATTTTCCTTGAGAACTCAACTGTCCGTTCGAGGGCCCCATTGGCCGTGACTGTCGCCTTGGCGGATGTTCCGGCCACCTTGCCCATCGTAAGCGATTGAAGATCGATATCCCACGCTTCGAACTGGTGCGGCACATCGGGGTAGACGACCAGGGCTCCCAGCGGCCCGCGAACCGGAATTTTGCCGCCTTCGAATGAAAGAGCGGAGATCTGCCCCTTCGCATCAAATGAGGCCGAGACAAGCGGGCTCTTCAAACTCCGCGCTGATGCTGTAACCCCTCCGGTCACCTCCACGACAGGCAGGTCCGTCTCGGGACCGCCGCTCAACGGGCCGAGGCGCACCGCTTTTTCACCGTTCCGGGTCACGGCGATCCGCTCGATCGGCAGCGGGTTGAATAATCCCGGCTTCCCGTCTTTCTCCGCAAGCTCCCTGGACGAGCACTCCAGAGCATTTTCTGCGATCGACTTCAGCTCTGCCAATCCCTCCTCATAGACCTCCCAGATCGAACTGCCCGGGATGTAATCGTGGAACTGGGCAAACACGAGACGTCTCCAGATGTCTTTGGAAATATTTTTACCGGCTGTGGAACAGCGCACCGCCTCCCAGGTCTGCAGGGCGCGCTCAGTCGCACGGAAGCAGGCCTTGAGATCTCCGTGTGTCGTGAGGACGCCGCGGTGGTATTCGAGATAGAGCTCCCCTTGATATTTCGGGAGCTTGTCCCGTTTTTTATCGAGACGTTTAAAGAAATCCTCAACTCTCCCCCACCCGACTTCCGGCAAGCCGGCCAGCGATTGCACGCGCCGGGCCCGCTCGCACATTTCCTCGGTCACCCCACCCCCTCCGTCGCCATAGCCGGTGGGAGCCAGAAATTCATCGTGGACATCGGACTGCCGGTAAGCCCGCGCTCCGCGGCGCAATTCCTCTGAGGAAACCACCTGGTTGTATCCATTCTCCTGGGTGACGTGCACGAGCACTTCGGACCCGTCGTTCCCTCGCCAGATAAAGCTGCTGTAAGGAAACCGGTTGATGTTCGACCAGGTCAGCTTTGTCGTGAAAAAGTATTCCACACCGGTCTGGAGCATGATCTGCGGAAGGGAGGCGCAGTATCCGAACACATCCGGAATCCAAAGCACCGGCGAAGGACGCCCCTGGATCCGCCTGTATCCGTCCTGCCCCAGCAGAAAGCTCCTCGCCAAAGCTTCGCCGCAGGCCATGAGGGTGTCCGATTCCACCTCGGTGGCGCCAACCGGTTCCCATCGGCCAGTTTTTATGCGCCGGCCCACACGATTCATGAGCTTCGGGCTGATCCTTCCGACCGCATCGTAGCTGGCCGGCTGGCTGTAGCCGAAAACAAATTCAGGATACAGATCCATGAGCCTGTCCATCGTCGAGAAGGTATGGACGGCCTTGAACTCGCTGCTGCGCTCGGGCCAAAGCCAGACAAGGTCGATGTGAGCGTGTCCGGTCAGCACGGCTTTGATGCGCTCGTTCTGGCCTGCAAATGTCCGGTAGGCCTTATCCAGCGAGGCTTTCATCGCCTTTAGGCCGCCCTGATCCAGTGCGTTCACCGCATCGTCGAGGGCGCGGAGCAACCTCCGGTAAAGGACCGGGACATTCTCGATCGGCTTCCGGTATCCGACTCCGCTGGTTGTCGGAGGACTCGCCGGGTCGGCCGCCTTACCTTCCTCGATAGTGAGGTCGAAGAGAACCTGCAGATCATAAAAAACCTCCCACGCGAGCGGGTTGCGGCGCATCAGCGATACTGCGGAGAGCCGGCTTCCCTTCGGGTCGTTGAGGCCGGTTGCGGAGGGATGCCAGATCGCACTCTGCAGACAGAGGCTCTCAATGTAGATCTCCCGCACATCCGGAGGAACGGCACAGTAGCGGTGCGCCACATCGAATCCGTAAAAGGGAACGCCATCAATATAGGCCGTGCCTTCCCCTTGGTCGCTCCAGTGAAGGTAAAGTGGCTCGCTCCCCTTCCGGACCGGCAGATTGAGGCGGAACCAGCCTTGGTCAAAGACCCTCCCCCAATGGAAAGGAAGCCGGACCGGCTGGAACTTCAACCGCTTTGCCTCGTCGAATAAAACCGGCTTGAGAAATGCGCCACCGAATTCGCATTCCACAGGTGCGACCTCCGTCCAGATCAGCGCCTCGACTCTCGACAGGGCTTTTTTCGCGCGGGGAAGGGTCAGTTGCAAAAACGGATTCTGAGTAAGCATGAAATTAAACGGGCTATAGATTGTTACCGGAAACGGAACGCCAGAGGAAAGACCAATACGACAACAACGCTCCAAGCCGTGTAAATCGGGATGTAACCCACAATCCACTTCTCGAGCGAATCAAATCCACGGCTTTTCCTTACAAACCGTAAATAGAGAAAAAGAATCCCGGCAAGATGGCAGAAGGCCAGAACGTTCGCCCCGAGCACGGCCAGCCGGTTGGGGGTCAGGCCTTCCGCAGACATACGGAACAGAATCGCTGCCAGAGCGATCATATCAATCAAAAGGGTAATCGAGACCAAACAGATGTTCATCAGATCAGGCACGCCCACGGGAACACTCGCATCCCGCTCTGAAATTGAAAAAACGCAAAGCCCCAGCACCACCAGCAGCAAACCGTTGAAGGCAATCAGGAAGTCCCTGTCGGTAAACGGGCTTTTATGATTCAAAATCATGGCGATCAGATAGAAAGCCACGGTCACCAGGAACAGGGGAGTGAAAACCCTGGCCAGAAGAGGGGCGATTTTAAACCGGTCTCCAACCACCCGATCCACGAGAAGGGTCGCCACAATCGGGGAAGCAATCGCCCCATAAATAACGACATTCTGCATATACCACTCGGTGATATTGACGTCGATGAGGCCGAAAAGCGCGAGCGTAACCCCCGTGAGAACCATGCCGCCCAGCAGGACAATCGTGGTGTAGATGAGAAGTTCTCCGTTGTATCGGAGGTAATCCATCCGCCCCGCCAGGTTCCTCCAGGCACCACCCAAAAATACAACCCCGAGAAGCGACCAGAAAATGAACGGCGCATGGATGCAGGCGAGGATGACAGTCGCCGAGTCGGATGTGCCAGGAAGGAAATTCAGGTATGCGAGAACTCCAGCCAGAAGCGATGCAACGATCAGCACACATCTCGCCCGGCACTGCCGCTGAATGCAGAAATACGCAATCAGAGCCCCTGCGATGATGCCACCGAGATTCCGGGCACAGAAGTTCTCGCCATCCAGACCCGGGAACAGGAGGGGCAGCCTTGCGAGCGTGCCGGCAATCAGCGACAAGGCCCCGATAAGCCAGATCTCGCGTCCCTTCAGCCTGGCGGGAGATGAAAGACCGGCAGTCGGCGATTCGTAAAACAACCGCTCCCTCCAGACCCGCAAGGACATCGAATCCGGGCTCGCCGCCAGCGCTTCAAGGAGCGTCCTGGAAAACCTTTCGGGGTTTGACCGGTAAAGAGCCTCAAGTTCCGGGGGGGAATCGAGCGCGTGGAGAATTCGATCTTTCACTGTAGCCGCTCCACTCCCGCAGCCTTGGAGAGATCTGCCTGTTCGGCATCGAAGGTGAGAAACAAATCGGCACCCGTCTCGATTGCGATAGCAACATGAAAAAGATCCATCCCCCGGATGAAGATGTCCTGTGAATGGGTGGCGCTCAATTCATTGGCGAGGCGCACAGCCTCGGTCCAATTAAATTCGACGTGTGGCCAGTAGCCAAGTCGGATTTCATTCTCCAAGGCGCGAATGAACAAATTCGCGGGGCTTTTTGGGAGCAGCCCGGCACGTTCCAGCTGGCGGAAAGCGTTGTAGACCTCCAAGCGATGCCAAGGAGTCCAGATGATTTCGTAATCGTCCGGTCGATCGAAAATGCGGATGGCCCTTTTGTGGAGTGCGTCGCTTCCGTTCTTATACGCAACCCACCACGAGGTGTCCGCATAAACCCTCATTTCTTAAGAGACCGGAGAAACGCCGCCGAATCCACACCGCGTGGCGTCCCGCCGTCCACCGACAGGCTCTCCGCCAACGCCCGCGTCATGTGCGGGCGCTGTCCGTAACGGGTGACCACGAACTTTGGTTTTCCGTTCGAAGTCACAACGAGTTGCCCCCCTTCGACGAGTTCGTCCACAAGTTTGGTATTGTGGTAAAATTGTCGGGCGGTCACCGTTTTCATCCGTCTAACAATGCGTTGGACAGTTCGGCCTGTCAAGCTACGGGCGGGCAGGAACAGAAGACATGGCGGTCTCCGTAAACATTGTCGATGCGGCCAACAGACGGCCAGAACTTATGTTCACGCAGCCAGGGGGCCGGCCAGGCGGCGACCGACCTCGGATAGGCGTGCTCCCACTTGTCGGACGTCACAACCGCAGCGGTGTGCGGAGCATTTTTCAGCGGATTATCCGCGCGGTCCAGTTCGCCCCGCTCTATCGCGCTCAACTCGCCATGAATTGTGATCATCGCTTCACAAAACCGGTCGAGTTCGGCTTGAGATTCGCTTTCCGTGGGCTCGACCATGAGCGTCCCCACGACCGGCCAGCTCATCGTTGGCGCATGGAATCCAAAATCCATCAGGCGCTTGGCAACGTCCTCGACCTCGATTCCGGCGCGTTGCTTCCATTCGCGCAGGTCCAGGATGCATTCGTGCGCCACGCGGCTGCGGGTGCCTTTGAAGAGGACCGGGAAATATTTGTCGAGTCGGGCCGCAATGTAGTTTGCGTTGAGAATCGCCACGGCTGTGGCATCACGAAGGCCCCGTGCACCCATCATCGCGATATACATCCAGGAAATGACCAGGATACTGGCGCTTCCAAGCGGGGCCTGGGAGACAGGACCGACCACGTTGTCCGCAGCCATGGGATGGCCCGGCAAAAACGGAGCCAGATGCGCGGCGACCCCGATCGGTCCGACGCCCGGTCCGCCCCCTCCGTGCGGGATACAGAATGTCTTGTGAAGGTTCAGGTGGCAGACATCGGCTCCGATATCGCCCGGACGGCAAAGCCCGACCTGCGCGTTCATGTTCGCCCCATCCATATAGACTTGGCCTCCGGCGGCGTGAACGACCTCGCACAGTTCGCGGATGCCTTCTTCAAATACGCCATGGGTGGAAGGATAGGTCACCATCACCGCAGCGAGGGAATCCCGATGAAGATCCGCCTTCGTCCTCAAATCTGTCAGGTCGATATTGCCGAGCGGATCGCATGCGACGGCCACAACTTTCATGCCGGCCATGACTGCGCTCGCCGGGTTTGTCCCGTGAGCGGATGTCGGGATCAGGCAGATGTTCCGGTGGGAGTCCCCGCGCGAACGGTGCCAGCCACGGATGGCGAGCAGTCCGGCGTATTCGCCCTGCGAGCCGGCGTTCGGTTGCAGCGAAACAGCAGCGAATCCTGTGATTTCCGCCAGCCATGCTTCCAACTGGGCAGCCATTTCCGCGTATCCGGCCGCCTGATCAGGCGGGACCAGCGGGTGGATCGAGCCGACCGACTCCCATGTCACGGGAAGCATCTCCGACGTGGCGTTGAGCTTCATCGTGCACGACCCGAGCGGAATCATCGAAGTCGTGAGCGAAAGGTCTTTTGCTTCCAGCCGCCGGATGTAGCGGAGCATTTCGGTCTCGGTATGATACGAATGGAAGACCGGATGGGTGAGGAAGGCGGACTTACGGCGCAGGGAAGGCCCGATCACTTCCGGGCACCCCTCCGCTTCATCCCCGGAGATCCCGCCGAAAACTTCAAGGAGAGGTCGCAGGTCATCCGTTGTTTCATCAAGGGCAACCGCCACAGCATGCTCATCAAGTTTGCGAAGGTTGATGCCGCCCGCAGAGGCACGAAGGAGGAGATCATCCGCTTGCCGGGTTCCCAGCCAGATGCGGATCGTATCAAAGAATGGTCCGGGATGCACCGCGTAGCCCAGGCGCTGAAGCGATCCGGCAAGGCGCCGGGCAAGGGTATGCGTCCGCTCCGCAATTGAGCGCAATCCCTCCGGACCATGGTAGACCGCATACATCGAGGCCATGACGGCAAGGAGGACCTGGGCGGTGCAGATGTTGCTCGTGGCCTTTTCCCGCCTGATATGTTGCTCGCGGGTCTGAAGAGTGAGGCGCAATGCGTGATTGCCTGCGGAATCTTTCGAGACCCCGACAAGGCGGCCCGGCATCCTGCGCTTGTGTTCATCCCGGGTGGCAAGAAATGCCGCGTGTGGACCGCCGAATCCTGGCGGGACCCCGAAGCGCTGGGCGGACCCGATCACGATATCAGCCCCCAATTCGCCAGGAGGGGTGATGATGGTGAGCGCCAGCAGATCCGCAGCGACGACAGCGAGCGCGCCAGCTTCGTGGGTGCGCGCGATTAATGCCCCAAGGTCGCAGATTGTCCCGTCGGTGGCCGGATACTGGAAAAGAGCTCCGAACACCTCTTCCGAAGGGCCGTTCTCAGCAGGACCGGTGAGAATCCGTATACCGAGCGGCTCCGCGCGGGTATGCAGGAGGGCGATCGTCTGGGGATGGCAGTGATCCGCAACGAAAAAAGCATTGCCACCCTTGATGTCATGGCAGAGTGCCATGGCCTCGGCGGCGGCTGTCGCCTCATCGAGCAGCGAGGCGTTCGAAATCTCCATGCCGGTCAGGTCGCAAACCATTGTCTGGAAATTGAGGAGCGCTTCCAAACGGCCCTGGGCGATCTCAGCCTGATACGGCGTGTAAGCGGTATACCAGCCGGGATTTTCCAAAATGTTCCTGCGGATCACAGCGGGGGTATGGGTGCCGTGGTAACCGGCGCCGATGAAGGATCGGGCCACGACATTGCGATCCATCAGCTCACGCAGATCGGCAAGCGCCTGTTCCTCCGAACGGGCCGCAGGCAGGGTGAGTTCACGGCCGAAGCGGATATTTTCCGGAACGGTCTCCTTGAGAAGATCGTCCATCGAAGCGGCACCGACGACGCCGAGCATGGCGTCGATTTCTGTCCCGGAGGACCCGATATGGCGGGAGGAAAAGGTGCTCATGCCCCGATCTGCGCACTGTAGGCGGCGGGGTCTTTGAGGGCTGATACTTCCGCGGGACTCGAAAGGCGGATTTTGAAGATCCAGCCTTGGCCGAATGGATCGGTGTTCAAGAGAGCCGGGTTCGCTTCCAGGGCTTCATTACGCTCGATCACCTCCCCGGAAACCGGCGTGTAAATATCGCTGGCGGCTTTGACGGATTCCACGACAGCCGCGACCTCGCCCGCAGAGAATTTCTTCCCTACAGCCGGCGGTTCGGCAAAGACGATGTCGGTGAGTTCGGCCTGGGCATGGTCGGTGATGCCGACGGTGCCGGTGTCACCATCGACGAGGATCCATTCGTGGCTTTCTGCGTAGCGGAGGTTGTCTGGAACATTCATGATTCTTTTTGGTAAAGGGGTTTTTTACGAACACAAGCGCGGAATCGTCGCCCCCGCACTTCAATTTCGACTTCCTGCCCGGGTTTCGAGAATTCCACGGGCAGATAGGCCAGGGCAATTCCGTCCCCCAGTGATGGGGAGAGCGCCCCGCTCGTCGTCTCGCTCACAGGCTTGCCATCGACCCAAACCGGGTAATGGGGACGGATCGGAGGCGCCTTTTCTGTCACCCGAAGGGCGCACAGACGGCTCGGGAG
>CAZRIL010000084.1:18080-23922 GCA_964600115.1 uncultured Chthoniobacter sp.
ACCCAGCCCGCCTTTCCACGGACCACAAAAAACCCGCCCCGGGCCTGGGGGGGGGCCCGACCCCCCCTCCCGCGGCCCCGCCCCCCGCCCCTGGCCGGGCTCGGGAGTCCGGCGAGCTTCTGTGCGGCCAAGGCGGCTTTGCCGACGAAGTCCGCCTTTTCAAGGTCCACAAAAAATCCGAGCCCGGCCTGGAGCGGGGTCCGGTCCGGCGAGAGGTCGGATCCATTGAGCGGATAGCACATTTCCAGGCGAAGCGTGTCGCGGGCCCCGAGCCCGCATGGTGTTGCCCCGGCATCCAGAGTCCGCTGCCATGCGGAGGCGGCTTCGGCTGCGGGCATGATCCATTCGAACCCGGCCTCGCCGGTATATCCGGTGGTCACCACAAAGTCCCCGCAGAATTGAAGAACCCTGTTCCGCTCAGCAGGCATTCCGCATTGGAAGAGCTTCTGAAAAACTCCTCCCGCTTCGGGCCCTTGAACGGCCAGCGCCGCAAGCTCCGCGCTCCGGTTTTCGAATTTCACGCCATCGGCAAGGCGGGCGTTCATCCAGGCCGCGTCCTCGTCGATCATCGACGCGTTCACCACGAGCAAATAGCTTTCCGATCCCAGCCTGTAAACGATCAGATCATCGATGACCCCTCCCCTCTCATTGAGCATCAGCGAATACTGGGCCTCCCCGTCCGAGAGGGACGCAACGCGGTTCGTAAGCAAGGAGTCAAGCCAGGCTGTGCTGCCGGGTCCGCTGACAAAAAATTCCCCCATATGCGAAATGTCGAAGACCCCGACCCTCTCCCTCACGGATTTGTGCTCGGCAAGGATGCCGGAATATTGGACCGGCATCTCCCAGCCGGCGAAGTCGACCATCCGCCCCCCGGCGGCAACGTGGGCGTCAAATAAGGGAGTTCGCATAGTGGCCGCAAAACATGCCCGATGGATTGGCAATGGTGAAGGACTTTTTCCATGTATGTTTGCGACTGGAGGCGGAATGAAGCGCAGCAAACCGTCCCCGCCCTCCAGGCCGGCCCGGCGGCGGCTTCAGGAACCTGCCGGCAAAGCAACTTCCTGCATTAATCCTTGGCATTAAGTGATTCCACTGTCTGAATCGCGCTGGAGACTTGCTGCCGGGTGATTTACTCGATGGGAAACGGTGCACGTGCATCCTGATACTCCCACAATGAAGAACGACAGAAACGCGAGGTTGGCCGGGTTGGCGGAACATCTTGGCAATCAGCGCAAGGTCATTCTCAAGCGCTGGCGCACGGCCACGGAGGAGGCTCCCGGGGTAACGATCGCGTCGTCGCTAACCCGCGTTCAATTCAACGACCACATTCCAGGAGTTCTGGATGCCTACAACCGCATCCTGCTGGCCTGGCCCGGAGCGCCAAGCGCAGGCTCTCAGACCGATGGGAAGAAACAAATCATCGAGCACGGATTGCAGCGCTGGCAGCAAGGCTATCAACTGCGGGATCTCACCCGGGAGTGGGGCCACCTTCACATGTGCGTCATGTCGGAACTGGACCACTACGCGCTGGCGAATCCGTTGCTTGAAAGCGCCGAAATGACCGCGGCACGCCAGGCTTGGTCCCAGTTGTGCTGGGACGGTATCAGTGACAGCTCCACGCAATACTGGCACTTGAATCAAGCGGAAGCCGCCGGCCACATTCGCGATCTCGAGCAGGCTCTGTCCGTTTTGAGCAAGCTCGATCAAACGCGCGCAGCCGCTTGGAGGGAAACGGCCCATGATCTGCAGGGCGGCCTGGGGTTGGTGACCCTCGCCAGTTCGGTGCTTGATCGCGAGCATCTGTCCGAACCGGCACGTCATGAATTTTCTGACCTGGTGCAGCGAGGCGTCTCATCCCTGCGCGACATGCTGAATGACTTGATGAGCCTGGCACGTCTGGATGCCGGTTTGGAACACCGCAATGTGGCCACATTTGATGCCGCCACCTTGCTCACGGATTTCTGTACCACCTCACAGCCTTTTGCCAAGGCTCGCAACTTGTATTTAAAAATGCAGGGCCCGGCCTCGATGCCGGTCGAAGGCGATCAGGCGAAAGTCCAGCGCATCCTTCAGAACTTGCTGCTAAACGCCCTGAAATACACGGAGAGGGGCGGAGTGACGGTGCTTTGGAAGCCTGTCGCCGACCATCTCACAGACAACTGGATGTTCTGCATTCAGGATACCGGCCCCGGGCTGGATGATGACCCGGACACCGCGCCGCTGGCGCACCAGATTCACGAATCGACCCAAAGCGCGCAAGCTGCGGAGGAATCCCACCCCGAGGACCTGACCGCCGCTGACATCGCCAAGGCCCCAACCCTACCCTCTCAATCGGAAGCCCCGCCTGCAGGAGAAATCCCTGGCGAGGGCGTCGGGCTTTCCATCGTTAAGCGTTTGTGCGAGCTCCTGGATGCCAGCCTCGAACTTGAGACCAGCCCGGGAAAAGGATCTACTTTCCGGGTGATTCTGCCCAGGCAGTATGAGGCGAAACGATGACAGCTCGTCTTGATGTCGCGACCAGCTATTTTACTGCGCGACACCAACTCCGCGACCTCGCACGAACCTCCGCCAAATCAGGCTGAATAATACATCGGATGTGCTGGCTCCGGCATTTCACAACCTGGTTGGCGGGCGGGCGTTGGCATTTATCCATTGGCTGAGACGGTCACGCTATGGGGCGAACACCTACCGTGCCTTATCTCAGCAAACCGTTCAGGATCACGCAAATTTCCGGAAAGCTGGCCGCACTATCAAACGGCACCACCGATTCCTCCCCTCCAACACCACCCGTCACGCAATGGATACCGGGGCCGATGATAGGCAGGTGATTCGCAGACCGGCGCAAAAACAAGGAATGATGCAGGCGCCCCTGCTCCGTCTTTGACCGCATGCTCAAAATCATAGAGGCGTCCAACGCGACAAAATGCGGTGCGTCAACCTGGGGTCCGGCCTCCGGAATAGCCTGCGCAAAAGTGAGACGAGGAACTTCATGGCTGGGTGATACCCCTGCTCAAAAGGATTTCGTTACAGGGTGCTTCGAGATCAGCACGCCATGTTGCTGCGCAATGAAGAATAACCTCGATGACCTTCGAAACAACCTCTGCACAGTTCGCATCGACAGCATGGCCGACCCTCTCCCCGTGCAACCACATTTCATCCCGTTCAATTTGCGCAATCAGAAGTTGTTCGCGCGGGTTAATTTGCCAGGGCTCCATCTGAGCCGAAGGTTCCCCCTTCGTTTGCGTGGCATGGGGATCAGAATTCATTCGACTCCTTGGCCAGAAATTGCTCGGTGGCATTGATCCCCATGCGATCCAAAAATCCATGGACGGTGGTGGTGACAAAAAGCCGCGCGACCATCCCGAAATCCTCGTTGCTCGCCTCGAAGACCCCAAGGCGGTTGATGAGAATAAAACGGAGATGCATCAGTTCGCGCAGCATCTCGGTCAGTTCGAAGCCCTGCTCCCAACGGGCGGAGCCATGCTTCTCGCCGTCCTTTTCGGACTTCTCTGCAACCACCTCGCTGCCATACCGGCTTAGGGTATCGGTTAAATCATCGAAAAGCTGCGGAAGATGGTCCCGCACCTGCTCCAAGGTCAAGGAATCGGTCGGAATGGCTGGGTCTTTCCGCACCCGTTCAAGCCATTCGTTGATGATATCTTTTTGTTGCGAGTCAAGCCTCTCGGCCAACCGTCCATTGACGCTGTCGGGATGAGCCTTGGGGGTCTGTTCTGACGAGGTGGTCGGGTGCATAAGTGGGTGGGCAGGTTAAATGGTCTCCGGCACACTCTGTCGGACATGACCCCGGGTCTATGGGGTGAAACCCGACTGGCAGCCTTTGCCGAGGAAGCATGGGCTGCCCGCGTGTGTGGTTGAAAGCGCCCTGAAGGATTAAAACTCTTCTGGTTAGTGCGATGGGGCATCGCATTCTGTGGATCGCGTTCCTGCAAAGAGATTCCAAGAGATGAAAAGCGCCGCTTCATGAACTGGCCAGGGCTTGAGTAGGGTTACACCCCATTGTGAGCATCCCGGGAGGGTGTCAGATTGCTAATCATGAACATTATTCTTATACTACTCGTTCTTCTACTCCTCTTCGGTGGAGGTGGTTTCTATGTTGGTGGTCCTCTCTTTGGTGGTGGCGCTTTTGGCCTCATCCTCCTGATTGCCCTGGTCGTATATTTGATGGGCGGCTTTCGCGGACGGGCCTGAGGTCGGGTTACACCCCATGGCGGGAGATCTCCGCAATGCGAAGATAGGCATTCGTACAGAGATCCTCACACCTCAACCAACAGATCAACATTACCATGAGCACAGATATCCAAACAGAACCATCCAAAAATCAACTGCCGGAGACCGCCAGGGAAATCGCCCGTCGAGCTTCCGAAGCAGCCCAGGAAACCGCGAAAAGAGCCACCGCCACCGCTAGGGACGTCGCCGATGTGGTAGAAGACGCGGCCGGTGACATCACTGATGCCACCAAAGACGCGGCCAAGAGTGCCAGCCAGACGGGCAAGGATCTCTACCAATCGGCGGCGGTGAAAGCCGGAGACACGCTGGAGACTTCCCGGGAGTATGTGCGTCAGAATCCGTTGCCCGTTGTCCTCTGCGCCATCGCCTTCGGTGCAACTGTCGGCTACATGCTGATGATGGCCCGGCGGAAGCCAACTTTTAGTGAGCGGTATGCGGACGAGCCTATGGCTGCAGTGCGCGAGGCAATCCTCGCCGCCCTCGCACCCGTGACCCAACGCGTTCATGAGGGAATTGATTCGGCGCGGGATGGTGCGGGAAAGGCGCTGGATCGCGTGCACAGTGCGGGACGCAACGGACACTCGTTGTCCCATAAAATCGGGCAGATCGGCAACAACCTCAAATTCTGGTAAGCCATGAATAATGAATCCAACCATCCAGCAACACCTCTTTCCATGGAGGAAGGGGTCAATGTCTTGTTGAACGACGCGCGTCAGAGCCTCCATGACCGTTATCAGAAGTGCCAGAGCCGGATTAGAAAGTCCCCCACCTCCGCAGTGCTCGGAGCTGTCGCAGTCGGCTACCTTCTGCATCTGCTGCCCATGCGTGCAATCCTTGTCACAAAGATCCGCGTGCTGTCGGCGTTGACACCGCCAGCACTTATTCTTTTCGGTGCGGCAAAGCTTTACGAGTTCCTGCGAAGGCAGAAACTGGCGAAGCAGAAGTGAGTCCGATGGGGTAAGCGGTCAGAGTATTTGGGTGGTAAGCCCACCCTTTTCGAATTCGAGTATTCCATGAGGAGATTCCTCCACAACAATGGTCTTTCCCTCGTTTTAACAGCGCTTTTCCTTATTTTCTGGGGCTGTCAGGCGGTGAGCGGCTGGCACGTTCACAACGATGATCGACGCCTTGCCGGGCAGCCGGCGCTGGCGTTCGGGGACTATCTCCAGAGCGGACACTTCTGGCAGGCGACGGGAGAAAACTGGGAGAGCGAATTCCTTCAAATGGGTTTCTATGTTGTGCTTACGATATTCCTCTACCAGAAGGGCTCGGCCGAGTCGAAAGATCCGGATCACCCGCATACGGCGGAAAAGGATGCCGATGGCGCACGGGTTTCCTGGATCTATCGAAACTCGCTTTCCCTGACGTTTCTGGCATTGTTTGCCATGTCCTTTGCCATCCACGCGGCAGGCGGGTTGATCGAGGAAAACGAAAAACGATTACAGGACGGCAGGCACCAGGAGACGATGAAGGAGTTCCTAACAGGATCACAGTTCTGGTTCGAATCGTTTCAAAACTGGCAGAGCGAGTTCCTTGCTGTCCTGTCGATCGTTACCCTGACGATCTTCCTGCGCCAGAAAGGCTCGCCTGAGAG
>CAZRIL010000085.1:0-23719 GCA_964600115.1 uncultured Chthoniobacter sp.
CAAGGCAGTTCCCGCCATCAGGATTGCTGCTGCTCTGCGAATGGCACGACGAATCCGATAAAAGAATGGGGCTTCCAGTCGCTTGGGGTAATTGCAGGACATGCTTTCAGGGGACTAGGAACATTTACACGAAATACTACAAAACACAATAACCATGCTTTTTGTTGCGTTTTATTGCAATGCAGGGCTAGTAATCCAGATATTTCCCGGTGCCCTTCTGCTCCCGGTCGGGAGAAATCCTCCAGTTGACGGATATCGGGAGAGGCGCTTGGAAAGAGGACGGCGCGGTTTACTCCGCCGGCTCGGATACGGTCAGCTCGGAGATCAGCCCCTTGTAGGGGCGTGTTCCTTCCATGCGTCCGATCCGGAAAAATGCGGCGGTCGGATTCATGGTCCCCCCGGCCGGAAGAGTGGCCGTTGTGGTCTGGCCATTCGTTGTGAGCGCGATTTCCGCCCCTTTGACACTTGCCTCGACGGTGTTCCACTGTTCCGGGGAAACCTTCGCGCGAAGCATTACGGCCGGTGCCTTATTGTTCGGTGTGACGAAAAATCGGACCTCGCGTCCGCCCGTGCTCACGCGGACCTCATAGGCCCCCGCATGACAAACGACCGTTCCCTCTTCGGTCGTGTCGCCGGCAGGCTTGAGGTTCACCTTGAGAACGGCGGAATCCGTGCCCTCATACGGGCCTCCGCCCGGGATGATCGGCTTCGCCTGGTTACCGCTGAAGGAAAGAGCCCGGCCGCCTGGAGCCTCCGCGTCGTCCACTACCGAGATCCCGGGATCTTCAAGAATGATCGTGCGCTGGCCGCTGCCGACGATCCGGACTTTTCCGTCGGAAGACGAGGGTTTCGCCTGGCTGATGTCCCAGGTGTTCGACCCTCCAAACGTGCTGGCAGCGGGGATCAAGGCAAGGATGGTGACGAGGGCGAATCGTAATTGGCTTTTCATGGTTTGTGTTTGTTGAGTTTCTAGAGGGGATGCCGGCTACGGTTTATTGCCAGTCATCGGTCCGGAACGGAGAGGCAGGCAGACCGTCCTTGTTGTAAAGATTCGCCCGGGGCGAGTTCGCCCACGCATAGCGCACCGCTGCGGGGATGGGAACTTGCGGGCTGGAAACCACAACTGCATCGCCGTCGATGCGGGCCTCGGCCGGATACCACTTCTTGTCCTCCCCGGCGATGTAGAACCCGATGAGCCGGTCCTGCGGAAGCTGGGTGGTTCCCGGCGCGACCCAGGGAGTCTGCCCGATTGTGAGTCCAGCCCCCGTTTCACGGAATTTAATTCTTATCACACCGCCCTCAGCGGTGAATCCGTCATACAGCGGTCCTGAGGCAACGAGATCCTCCCCGTAGGCAACCTTGCGACCGACAAGGGCCAGACGTTTACCCACATGAATTTTATTGTCGGGATGCACCTGCTTCGGGTCCCCGATATCCACGGTGATCGCCATGCCGGTCACGGGCTGCTTCAAGGTGAGGAACTGGGCCTCGCGCGTCTCAGGCCATCCGCCTTTAGCCATGGGCTCGGGGTCGGGGCCGTTCGCGGGAAGCTGGACAAAGAGGAAGGGAAAATTCCCTTGTTTCCACTGCCCTCGCCAATCTTCGATCAGCCGAGGAAAGAGCTCGCGGTATCCCTCAACGCCCCTGGTGATCTGTTCGCCCTGATACCAGATCACTCCCCGGATGGCATATGGAATCAGCGGTGCGATGGTGGCGTTGAAGCTAACGCCCGGCGTCTGCGGGCGCTTCGACGGCGAAGGCATTCCCATGGGGTCGGGGTTCGACGGTTCAGGCGTCGGAGGCTGCGGTTTCTGGCCGACGGTTTTGCCGGCAGCCACGTCCGCGTTATACGCTTTCAGTGCGGCGTTGTAGGCGGGCTCGACCTCCGATTTCCACTGCTTGAGAGCGGTTTCATAGTCCGACACGAGCTTTGGATCAGACTGAACCTTCTGATATTGTTCCATGGCTTTGTCCCATTTTTCCAGGGTCTTCGCGAGAGTCGGCTCACGGCGGAGTCCGGCGAGGCTGATCCATGTCTCAATCGGAGTTCCTCCCCAGGAAGAATGCAGGATGCCCACCGGAACATTTTGGGTGTCACGGATTTCGCGGGCATAGAACCAGGCCACTGCGGAGAACGCTTTCGCGGATTCCGGAGTTGTGGGTTCCCATTTGCCCTGAAGGTCAGGCAGCGGTTCGGGCGAGGTTTTTTTCGTGACGGTAAAAAACCGGAGCTGCGGGTCGTTTGCTTGCGTCAGCAACTCTGCGGAATTCGAAACCGATCCCACCGGCGACCCCATATTCGACTGTCCGGACGCCAGCCAGACATCGCCGACAAGCACATCGTTCACCTTAAGTGTGGTATGCTGCGACTTCACGATAAGCTCCCTCGAATCCCCGCTGGCAGGAAGCGGATCGAGTTGGACCATCCACTTTCCATCCACTCCGACCGTAGAGGTTTTCGACTGCCCGGCGAATTCCACGGAGACCGTTTCCCCCGGGGTTCCCGTGCCCCAGATCGGGAGTGCGATTTCCCGCTGGAGGATCATGTGATCGGAGATCACAGCGGGAAGTTGGAGCGCGGCCTTTGCGGGTGAAATGGCCAGCGCGATAGCGGCGATGAGCCTGATTGCGTGTTTGTTCATGGGTGTTATTGGGTAAGTTTCTTAGGTTGCTGGGGAGAATAGGAAGTCACCAAAATCGGCAATGCCTGCGGAATGGGCATCCGGCGCTGAGTGGAACAATCCCACCTTAGCTCCGATCCAGCCGCCTTCCGAGGATCGAAATTTACGCGGAATTTTCTGAGGATTCCCGGGCTCGCGTGCGAATCCGAAGTGGAACGAGCCATCCTGTCGAATTTCCACACGAAGCTGAATCAACGCCCGAACGGTTGCTGCAAACACCTCCAATCCATCCGCATCTCCCAGTATGAGCTCTTGGCCGTGATCGGTTTTTCGCAATGCTAGGAAACCGCAACCGCTCCCGCCCACCACCGCGAGGCCAGCCACGGCACCGGTTGCCCCCCCCGAAAAATCCAAGGTTGCCGCCACAGAAAATTCACGAGCTGGAAATTTCTGCCCGAGAAAGTGCGGAAGGCGGGAGATGTCGGTCGAGGAAGATGGCCGGGGGATGAGCCTCAACCATCCCGGCCTGGCGGAGAGCGAAAACCACGAGGGATCATGGTTAGCGTGCCACTGCCATTGAAGTCCGAGCGTCGGGCTGTCGAAGTCGTCACTTGTCGCCAGCACCTGGACCGGCTGCCCGGCTACCGGCTTTTTCCAACGCGTCACCGGTTCGCCGACGCCATTGCCATCAAAGTCCTCTCCCATGAGCGGCCAGCCATCCTGCCAGCGAACCGGCTGCAAATGGACAATCCGTCCGAATGGCCCGCAGTCTTGAAAATGCAGGAACCACCATAAGCCGTCCGGCAGGTCCACAAGGGCACCTTGATGCGGGCCGTTGATCGCCGTGGAGCCCTGCTCGAGGACAACTTTTTCTTCGTATGGACCCCAGAGACTGCGCGACCGGAAAACAACCTGCCAGCCGGTCTGCACGCCCCCGCCAGGGCAGAGGATATAATACCAGCCGTCGATTTTGTGGACTTTGGGGCCTTCGAGATAAAGATGGTGCGGAGTGTGGAAAAGCTCCTTGCCCTCGCCGATAAGGCTGCGGCAGTCGGGGGCCATCGGGCGCAGGTGGATGCGTTCTTTTTTTCCTGAGCGCGACATTGCGTAGGCGTGAGCGAGGTAGGCCTGTCCGTCGTCGTCCCAGAACGGGCAGGGGTCAATCCAGCCTTTCGCCTCCTGGAGGCACCAGGGTTCCGCCCATTCGCCCTCGGGATGGTCCGCGCTCGTGACATAGATCCCCTCGTCCGGCATGGGAAAAAAGATCCAGAATTTCCCGCCGTGAAACCGGATCGCCGGCGCCCAAACGCCGCAGCCGCCTCGCACGTCGGCGTAGGATGGATGCGGGACCTGCCGGATCGCGTGGTTGGCAAGACGCCAGTTCACCAAGTCTCTCGAATGCAGGATCGGCAGGCCGGGCGTGCAGTTGAAACTTGATGCCACCATCCAGAAATCGTCGCCGTGGCGGATCACGTCCGGGTCGGAATAATCGGCGTGGATGACGGGATTCGAAAAAGTGCCGTCCCCGTTGTCGGGAATACATGGAAAGGTTCTCATATCACTTTTCCGAAAGCCAGAGCCAGGCCGTGACTCCCCGCGGGTAATATTTACTGCCGCGCGCCTTTCCAGCCACCATCTGGTCGCTCCAGGCGAAATACGCGTTCTCCGGGTCGAGGAGCCAGCGGCAGTGGGCGGCATCGGCTTCGGGATCGGTGCCGGTGGAAAAAACTTCGCGAGCCACATGCTGGCAGAGGTAGATTTTGCTCAGCCACGAATTGTCATTCGTCGAGCTCAGCTTCCATCCGCCGTCGCGGAATTTGCAGGTGCCAGCGACAAGAACGGTCCGGAGATGGCGGGCGAGGGTTTCCTTGAGATCGGCAAACTCGCCGCCGCGCGCGAGGAGCTTCTTCATCCCCCAATAGAGCGGAAACGCGACCCCCTCGATGGCGGGGATGATCCGCGATTCGTTCCCTTCACCCATCACGGCCGGGATGAACCCATCCTCCCGCATGTGCGAACAGATCGTGCGGGCGCAGTGCGCCGCCTGTTTGGATGCGAGGAGCGAGGGACCGCCGGACAACATCTCGCGGAGGCCGATGTAGGCCGACCAGGTCTTGACGGCGAGGTAGAGGTTGTTCCGGGCCTGGCCGAGCGAGACGTCGAGGCTGTCGTAGGTCGTGATCTCCGACCCGCCGAGGCAGCGCGACGAATCAGCACTCATCACGCCGTCGCGCATTTTGGGGTCCGGATGGTCGCGGTTCACGAGGCTTGTGAGGCAGTCGCGAAAGACGGGCCGGTTCGCCTTGAGCCAGCGGGTGTCGCCGGTCTTGCGGACATAGCTTGTTGCGCAGCAGACCCAGTTGACAAGTTGCTCGTGGGTCATGTGCGAAAAGCAACCGTCGAGGCCGAACTTCTCGTAGGAGGAATGCCCGGGCCGCGAGACGCAGTTGCCGATCCCCATGTCGTGAGTAAAGCTGATCCCGCCGGGATAGTCCTTTTTATCTCCTGGCAGGCGCACTTTGTCGCGGTAGCTGTATCTCTTCACGAACCAGTCGAGCTGGTTGCGGACGACCCACGGATTCCGGTCGAGCTCGAAAAACAGATGGTCCACCGTGAGATCGAAGGTGTTGAGCATCCGGTATTCGCCCTCATTCACCGTCCAGAAAGCCGCTCCGCTTTGGGTGACAAGAAGCTCGGTCGCGCCGTAGTAGCTGCGCACCGCATGGGCGAGTTGAAACTTCTGCGCCTGGCTTAGCTTCGAACGGGACAGTCGCGCGTCCGCCTGCACGGCGAGCGACTTCTGCTCCTCCCAGTTCGCGAGCGCGTAGGCGGCGACATCTTCGATCGAACGGAAATACTGAGTGTAAAAATACTTCGCAGGTAGCCCGCTGGTGACCACCCCATCGCGGTGAAAGCAGATCGCGAACTGAAAGCTTTGCTTTTTTCCTGCGGCGACGACGGCCATCAGTGCGCCAACCCCACCGAGCCCGAACGCGAGGTTCTCCTGATAGTCCGGCTCAAGCACGGCATCGAGCGTGAAGCCCATCCCCGAGAAGATCCCGGGCGACGCGCTCGCGATCGCCGTTACCGGCCCCTGCCCGACGCCGGAAAACTTTCCCCGCGAAACATCATCGAGGCGGCGGGTGTTATAAAACGGGTTCGACCCCTCGTATCCGAAGAAGACTTTGCGGGGCTTCCGGCAGCGCGTGTTGTCCACCGTGATCTCCGCAAAGACCGCCGGCACCAGGGCGTTCATCATTTCGGCCCTGCGGGCGGAGCCCGGATCGGGCACCGGCTTCGGGGCGGAATACACCGAAAACGTCAGGTCGCCCGCCGACCATGTGTCGCAGCCGATCCCGAATGTCCGCGATATCGTTTCCCAATCAAATGCCGCGACCATTCCCTGCTTGAGCGGGGCATCTGCGGTAACGTCGTAGCGCTTTGCAGAATCCGCGCTGCTCGCAAAGAACGGAAGCGCCTCGTAGCCGCTTCCCGACCTCTTCTCCAAACCGACAAAGACGCTTTCGTTGGCAGGACCTCCAAGCTCAAGTCCAAGCCCTCCCTTCGCCCCCGGAAAACCGAGAGTAAATGACGCAAAGGCCCCGACCGGGGAATGGTGGGCGTTGAAGGAGATGTCTTTCATGGTTTGATAAGGTCCGAATGGGCGGGACACCAGCGCTGCAAACTAAGGTTTTCTGTTGGAGGCATCGATGTCGGTTTGCGAATCGAACCCCCGCTCGGTTTTTCCGGTGCGGAGGAGTTCCATGTCGCGGGGCGGAACCGCCGGGCGATACGCGTCGGGGTAGATGCCGATCTTTTCAAAGGGAATATTCTCGAACCCGGGGATCGCGGCAAAAACAGGCGCGTCCGGCTTGAGGGAAAAATTCAGCGTCTCCGGATCAACAAACATCTCGAGATCGTCGGACTCGATGTTGTTTTGGATGGTGACGCCGGTGAGTTCGCTCTCCTTGCCCGATTTCCTGATCGCCGTCTCGCAGCGGACGAACAGGTTGTCCTCGATGATAATGCCACTCGGATAAGCCGGATCCGTATCGAGGATTTTTACGAGTTCGGGATACTTGTCACTCCAAGGCGGAGATTGGTAGGAAACCGAGTCGAGATCCCCGCGCAGCCGCTTGTCATCGGCAGTGTAGCCGCGCGCAACACCCCGCGAGTCCACATGCATTGCCCGTGTGCTCTCGATTATGATGTTGTTTCGGAAAATCTGATCGTGGCCGCCACCGATGAATCCTCCAGACCCGGTCTTGTAGGCAACATTTCCAAAGAACGTGTCGCCGGAATCCCCGTCGTCCACATAGAACGAGTTCGCGTTCATCGAGTGGTGGACGAAATTGTTGCGCACGATGTTTCCCCGCGATGTCCATCCGCCGGTCGTGTAGAAGCACCCGAGGTCGCTCGACCCGAGGCCGATCCGGTAAATATCATTATACTCGAGGATGTTGTCGTTCCCGGAATACTGGATCCCGGTGTTCGCGCTGTCATGCACGCGATTGTGTGCGATGAGGTTCCCGACCGTCGGCGACTGCGGGCCGATGCCGGCCTGGAGCGCGGACGCCGGGTAATAGATTCCCGCATGGCTGATAATGTTGTTGATGACCCTATGGCCACCCGGTTCCAGCGTGCGGCGGTCGCCGCCCGTGAGGTCAAGCCCCTCGAGGCCTGTCTCTGATATATCGCAGGTGAGCACGGTGTGGTGGTGGCCGCCCTTCAGCGTAATGCCTGCGCGTGCCAAGTTACGCACGTGGCAGCCCGCGATGAGAATTTCCTCACCGCCCTCGACGCGGATCCCCTCACCCAGCCCTCCATCCACAGTCAGCCCCTGCAGGGTGACATAAGAGACATTCGCGAACGAGAGCACCGGCTCCCGCACATCGGAAATGAGAAGTTCCCCCTCACCGTCCGGCGGAAGCAAATACAAGGTTCTGCTCGGAAAATGGACCGCCCACTCGCCGGGTTGGTTGATTTCTTCGATGAGGTTAACCGCCTGCCAAGGCTCGTCTCCGGACCCGGGGCCCGTGCCATCCTTGCCGCGCTTGTATTTTGATCCGATCCCGCCGGAGATCGGCACGGCGAAGGTGATTGTTTGTTTATCGGGATTGATGGCCCCGACCTTCGCTCCCTCGATCACCCATGGAACGCGCCAGAAGCCACGCAGCCAGACGCCGCCTTCCTCCATGGCCTTCAGCCATCGCGCCGGCTCGTCTCCACGATACACAAACGTCCCGCCATGCGGGGGATTGATCCCATTGTCGGTCACCTCTTTGATCCTTGCGAAACCGCCGTCGTCCGGCCACCGGGACAGCGGGAGCCGCCGGCCATTCCAGAAGAGTTCCAGAAGTTCAATGCCCTTGAAATTATCCGCAAAATGCGTGACAGAAATCCCGAGGTCATCGAGAGAAACGGCTTTCAGGCGTCCGCGCACATCGGGAGAAACCCGGGCGAGGACCGCCTCGTCCTCAACGGTTTTCAGCGCGGACGCCGGAACGACCACCCCGGCCGCAAACCGGGCCGTCGCACCCGGCGGCTCGACAGTGTAGGTGACCGGATGATCTTTGTCCCCGGAGTCACCCGCAGTGAACGTCACGCCCCGCCGCATGATGTAGTTGCCACCCGCGATCCTCACCGTCACGGGTGCCCCGCTTTTCGCCGTGCGCACGGCGACACGCGCCTGCTCCAGTGTTGAAAAAGGATTTCCCTTCGTTCCGTCGCCACCGGCAGGGGCTGAGGCGGAGACGAAAATGTCCGCCATGGCTGGCAAGGATAGCAGGATAAGGGAAAGAAGGCCCACGCGGAAACGTGGAGGCGTGGACACACGGATTTCTGTGTGGTTAATTTTTTTCATATTTTTCTCCGTTGACTGTGACTTCCGCAAGGTTCATGGCGGCGACGTCTTCGACATGGAACGACGGCCGCGGATCGGGCTCGCGGGAGGTGATTTCACAAGCACGCATTTTTAGACTCCGCACGTGCCGGACAAAAAATGCCCACGAAGGAAGCGGGTGGAACGAAGGGAATTCCGGATATTCCTTCTCCTGTTCAGGGACCGCCGCATCGGACACCTCCCCGCCGCCGGGAAATGCGACCTTGAGATTTTCCAGAGCGATGTCGTCAATCGGATGCCCCGGGATCCCAGTGATGATGATCCCCGACTTGCGCGGCAATTTTCCGTAGAGCGGATATCCTTCCTCCCAGACCTTGATCCGGATGTTTCGCAGAACGATGCCCCGGATCGTGCCGACCTGCCGCTCCGGCTCGTCATCGAAATACCTCCTGAGGCGCGAGCCGAGACGGATGAAGACCGGGCCCGAGACATTGTCCATGATGATGTTGTCGGCGACGACATTCTCCATGTTGCACCCGTCCATGCTGATCAGCTTGATCCCGCCGCCTTCGGTGTCGCGGATGACAATGTTGCTGAAGAGAATGTTCCGGAAATCCCCGGCGGACTCGGTGCCGAGCTTGAGCGCCCCCCATGTGCTCGAAATCCGGCAGCCGGTGACAATGATATCCTCGCATGCGGTCGCACGCGTCGCCTTGATGCAGATCGCATCGTCGCCGGTGTCGATGTCGCAGTCGGAAATCCGGACGCGGCGGCAGCAATCAACATCGATTCCGTCATTGTTGCCATTCGTCCGGCTCCGGATGGAAATCCCGTGGATCAGCACGTTTTCGCAGCCGAGGTAGTGGCTCACCCATCCGGGGGAATCCTTGAGCGTGACTCCGGTGACTTGCAGGTCACTGCAGTTAATAAACCGCACCATGAACGGCCGGCCGTCTTCCTCATATCCAAACGCGGCACCATTTCCGTCGATTATTCCCTGTCCGGTGATCGCCGTGCCGGCTGTGCCATGCGCATAGATAAGGCATCTGTTGCGTTTCTGCCCGACCGCGTCGGTGAACCCTCCCTCCACCTCGGGATAATCGGAAATCCGGGGGCTTCCCTTGAGCACGGCTCCGTTGTCCAGATGGAGCGTTACGCGCGATCGCAGGGTCAGTGTTCCAATTTCATAAACTCCGGCGGGCACCACGACCGTTCCGCCGCCGGATGCCGCTGCGGCATCAAGTGCGCTTTGAATATACTGTGTCTGCGGATCGGGCATGCCCGGCGCTGCTCCATGGTCTTGAATGCTTGTCATATAAGTTTAAAAAGGTGTGCGGAGTGCTACGCGCCTGGTGAGAAGATGCCCGTAGCGCTGTTTCACCGTGGCCATATCGAGGCTGCCGGCATCAAGGAGCTTGATTCCATTTTCCTCCAGCACGGTGAGCGTCACCTCAGCCCAGGCGAGGGGGGTTGGCGAGTCGCTGCCATTGATCCTGGCTCCGCTGCCGGATATCCTTACCGGTAGAGCCGCGTCGCCGACCAGGTTGGCAGGTGCCTGGTTTCCCGCCGGATAAAACAGGACTTGAAAATCCACAATATTTCCGGCGACGAAGTCATCGAGCGAGACGGTGACCGCTGCGAAGGGAGAGGCGAGATCAGCCTGGCCCGCGAAGTCCCTGAACGTGGCATTCGCTGATACGGCCGACCGGTAGAGCCCATAGACGTTGTTTGCGCCTCCGTCATTGATCGGATCCTGCCTCACCAGCCGGTAGCTGATCGCCCGAACATGACCGGCCTCGGAGGCAGCGGTATTGTCCTGACTGGATACTGACAACATGAGCAGCCGGGTAACGCCCTTCGCCTGGCTCACGTCTTCCTTTGCCGTCTGAAGATATTCGAACGGCTGAGCAGAGGCGGCAAGCGATTCGAGGTCGTTCGCTATGAGATCAATTGCGGCCGCCGCCTCGTTGTAGGCCAGGAGGGAACTGTTCGTCTTGCGCGAAACCGTCAGCGACTGGGAGACAATGCCGACAAGAGACACCAGGAGGAGCATCGCCACCGCGCAGGCAACGAGCATCTCGACAAGCGTGAATCCGCAAGCCCCCGACGCAGCCCTCCCTCCGCAGATGGGAACGATTCGCGCAAGCGGGATGCCCGTGCGCCTCAAGCGGGATGGTTGGCGCACAGCCCTATCGGAAAATCGCTGTGTCATAGGTGAAGGCCGGCTGGAGGTTTGTCGGCGAATAATTCGAAGAGGGGACGGAATAGACCCTGATCTGGACCGCCAGTGCGGCGTCGTTCGTGAACCCGGCCGCCGAGGCGGGCAGGTTTGCCGCCGAGGGGCGGGCGAGGACCGATCCGTCGGACTGCCTCAACGGCATATTTGGCGAAAGGGAGAGAATGCTGCGGAACAACCGCCCGCCCCTCGACGCTGCCGCCCCCGAAAACCGCGCGTCGCTGCCTAGGCCATTGGTGATTTGGCCGTTGGTCTGCAGATAGGAAAATATGCCGGGATCCGAGTTTGGGTCTTTGACCCACGAATAGACATTGCTGAATCCTGCATTGGTGGAGCGGAGGAAATCCAGGAGCGAACGGCTGAGTCCAAGAACTTCATGCTGGGCGATCGTCTCGCTGTTCGAACGGAGCGAGGTCCCGAACAGCCCGAAGATCGCGACGAGCGAGATGCTGATGATGCCGACGGCCAGCACGATCTCGATCAGGCTGAATCCGCGAAGCCGGAGCGCGGCGGTGCGACTCGCCCGCAGATCGAAGATGCCCTGCTGTGGACAGAACATCATAGCTTTTGAATGCTGGTGGGATCGGCAAAGAACGTCTGCTTTCCGATCCTGTGAAGAAAAAAGCCGTAGCGTGATTGTTCATTCCTCTCCACGAACGTGCTGCCGCTCAGGCTTCCGCTGGACATGACAAATTGGGCGCGCGCCGGAGACTGTCCGTTCGGGCCGAACTCATAGTATTCGTAACTTCCCGCCCCCGTTGAGCCGGGAAGCCCCGAGATCGAGACCTGGCCGTGCGTCTTGCTCATGTCGGAATTGAAAAACGCATTGGCCGGCAGCGTTGTCCACCTGGCGATCTGCCGGTCCCAGTTCGTTGCTCCATTCGTGATCGTCGGAGCGACAATCGTCATCCGCCGCAGAAAGTTCTCGGGCTTCGATGGATTATATGCGGTGTCGATGATGAGGCGCACAGGAGCCCTGCGCAGAATCGCCTCCGTCCTCGCGAGGCCGAAAATCGAGGAAGCGGCAGCGGTCGCGCCTTGTAGGGATTTTGAGCTTCCGCTGAGCGCGAGAGCCCCTGCAGTGGCCATGACACCAAGAATGGCGATGACGACGAGAAGCTCGATGAGGGAGAAGCCGCCGGGGCGTGATGGTTTCGGGTTCATGGGATCAAGGGTTGGGAGTTGGCTGGGGAGCTTCGCTTGGCAGGCTGGCACTTTCGCCGATCCGCCGGACGTTCGCCTGGGTCTGAGGGGGGATGGCGGGCGTCACGACAACCAGCGTGCGGAGACCGGGCACCAGGGCCCAGTTGTTCGAGTAAAGCAAATGGCGGTCATTTTTTTGGATTCGGTAGAGCTGGAAAAAGATCGTTGTCCGCCCGGTGTCGGATTTCGGCTCGATGACAAGGTCACCGGAAGCGGGGATGATGGAGGGCTGGTTTGCAAAGAGTGCACCGAGCTGAAATTGATCGCGGTTGAGAATGCGAAAGGCGCCGGCGGGAAATGTCTTGAGGTCGTCCTTGAGCACATCCACCAGAAGCTTTTCCGGCGAAGCGTGATCGACGGAAAAGATCAGGAGGGGAAGGGAACCGCCAGCGGTGAGGTCAGCCTGCGCGACCGGAACCCGCTTCAACGATCCATCCGCAAGCTTCTCCACGCGATAGAAGACCACCGGGTTCGACGGCGGTACGGTGAAAAAATCCGAACGCGAGTCGCTGACCACACTCACCGGAACATCCTTCCCCTTCAGCGAGTAGTTCAGGCCGGTGGCCGCCACGTCCAGCCCGAGCACGCGAAAGCGGTCCACGGCAGGAGTTGGCGAGGGGGCCTGCGCATGGAGGGCAACCGTGCTGACCAACAGAATGCCAAGCTGCAACGGGAGAGTTTTCATTTGATCGCGGGTGGCTGCGCTTCCGAAATCCGTGAGACCTGAACCTTCGGCGGCTCCGAGGTGTCGCCCGACAGAAAAACGATCGTGCGCTGGCCCGGGCTTTCGGCCCAGTTGTTCGAGAAGACAACTTCTTTTCCGGAGCTGCCAACGCGCAGAACCTGTACGAAGTTCGTCTTCGAGGAATCGGCTGGCACCAGCCTGGATTCGCCGGGCGCGAGGTCGAACTCCTGTGCGCCGAACCGCAGGCCGAGCGGGATCGCCCCGGAGTTCATGAAAAAAGTGGCGCCCATCGGGAAAGAAACCAGATCGTCCTTGAACACGCGGATCTCTGTTCGTCCGTCGGGAGAAACCGAAAACACCAGAAGGAGAAGGCCTTTGGTCGGGGGCAATGTTGCGGCGAACTCCCGGCCGACCGGGGAGATTTCGCGGAAGACGATTTTCGCCGGGCCTTTGTAGGACTGGACCGGCGAGCGGGTATCGGGAGCCAGGGCGACCCGCATGGGTTTGCCCTTGTCCAAAAACTCAAACCCGCCTGGCGGTATTCCCGGCCCGATCACTCGAAAGGTGGCCGAAACCGTTTCCTCCGCGGCGAAGAGGCTGGAGAGCAGGATTGCCTGCATGACGGCGAGGAGCAGCTTAGATTTCATTTTCATTGAGCCAGCGGAAGGAGACGACCTTGAACCGGCGCCCCAGTGTCTGATTTGTGGTGTTCATGGTGGAAGGCGGGGTTTCCGGAGCCTGGGAGTTGTCCACCAGATCAGGAGTCCGCTGCACAACAGCCTCCGCCCAAGCCTGCCCCTCGATGGCACCGGAACGGAGATTCCGCACCTCCCCGTAGCTGCGCACAAGAAACGTGTCCGAGCGGGCGGCCATCGCGGGGGAAAATGCCTGCACAAGATCCTGCTGCATGAGGTATCCGGGGATTCCGAGCGCCGTGCTCCAAACATTCCCTCTGGCATCCTTCATGTTGCTCGGGATCAGGTCGGGAACCTTGTTGGCTTCCGGCGGGGAGATCGCATTGACCGCCGTTCCGACCGTCTTCGCGGCCGCATTGATATCCGGCGACATGTTGTCGATCGCGGCCTGAAGCGTGCCGCACCGGGTAAGAGCGCCTGCGGGCCCGAGCCGCCGGTTGAGAAAATCCGCCATCGAGAGAAACGGACCGCGTGTCTTGACCTGCTCGACGATGCGGGTCGCGAGCTCCGTAAGCTCGGTCTCGTTCAACACGCGGAGCCCGCTCCATGGCTGGTTGAATGCCGTCCGGCCGGAACCCGACCAGAATCTCGAAACGGGAGTTCCCGCGCTTGTGGACACCGGATCGGCTTTTTTCTGGGTCGCATCCCACATGCGGATGTCATTCCCGGAGAGGCTTCCGAGAAACGCCTTCCACGCGGGCACGGATGTGGAGTTGATGTTGAACGCCCCGTCAAGCATGAGGTTGGCCGCCGCTTTCTCCACATCGCGGAGATCCGCCATTTTTGGAGCTGCGCCGTCTTTGAAATACGGCTTCATGCGCGCGTTGAGGAACGGCTTGGCGGCATCGGCCAGCGTGGCTCCCGGGTTCGCCGCATTAAAGGCGTTCCAGGTCGCTGGATAGGTCGTGCCGCTTGCTGTCAGGCTGGACGGCGGGACGGTGGAGAAGAAGAACCGGTCAAAGAGCGCCTCGTTTGCAAGAAAACTATCGTCGAGAAAAAGCTTCATGTTAGCCGCCCCTCCGCTCGCGGTTCCCAACTGGATTGCCCTCGCGTTGGCATCGGTCGCAATCACCGGGGATGCACAGGATCCTCCGACAAACATGGATCCCATTCCAAGAAGCTCATAGACGCCTGTGGACCGGAAATTGATCGCCGGCATATGCATGAACTGCCCCAGCGAAAGGAGCGGCTGGTTGGGCACATCTCGGAGGACGCACCGTGTGCCGGGAATACCTGTGCCGGCGCTCGCCGCTCCGAATGCCGTCTCCCAGTAGGGGCCGGCGAGCGGATCGGGCGTCGGTTGAATCGTCACATCCGTCTGGCCATTCTGGTAGATCGTCCCTCTCGGGCTGAGATAGACTTCCTCCCAGGCATATGAAAACACATCTTCGGCGGGATTCAGGGTAGTCGAGTTGCCCATGAAGAGGGGAATCGCGTTGGCCGCGCTGCTGTATGAATTTGCACCCGATGAGGCGAGCAATCCTTTTTGGCGAACGTAAAATCCGATGATCCGGCGTGGCGCCCCATTGAGCTGCTGGATCTGCAAATTGGGATCCCACGAGGACGCGGCGGCAGAAATATCCCACCCGCCGCCGCCGAGGTATCGCACCGATCCATCATTCACGGGCCACTTGAGATTAGCCGGCAGGATGAACGTATCGTTGTTCTGGCAGCGCAGGCTCGGGGCCGAGAGATTGATGTTGATTTTCGTTCCGGCATCCGTGGTCGAGAATGGGGCGCCGGTGCTGTAGCCGCTTGCATCTGCAGCGGTCAGCACGTCGCATTGCTGGGAAAAGTCGGCGGACATGCCGGGATTCGAAACAAGGTTGGAGAACGTGATGGCCAGCAGCGGGCTGGCGTATGTCGCATCCTGATCAAGGGCAAAGACCCTTGTCTCCCCGGGCTCCAGCGTTGAACAATCCCCGGCCTTGGTTTGGAGAGTCAATCGCCCCGCGGCGCCGGAGGGCGCCTGGTTCACCTTGAAATACGGACCGGTTGTCACATTGCCGCCGGTCGTCGAAATGATCTGAAGGCAGGTGAGGGTGGGCGAGCTTGCGCTGTAGCTTCCCGATCCGGAAAACGCTCCGACGTTTCGCTGGAACTGGTAGGAGTTCAGAGAGAGCCGGACGCTGTAGGGGTTCCAAAGGACGAGTTGGGGATAGTAGTGCAGCCTCAACCGCCAATCCGGGCTTGAAGCCGTCCCGTTGTTGTAGCTCGAAAGCGCGACGTCCACGCGGTAGGCGATCGGGATCGGGGCAAGGCTTCCGGTTTTTGTCTTGAAGGCGCTCCCCATGTCTAGAGCGTAAGCCCGCGGCGATTGGACCTGCGGGAGCGCTGCCGGATTTCCGCTGCTGGTGGGGGTGGCGGGCGAACCACTCACGGCAACCGGTGCCGGCATCGAGCCCTTATAGGCGTTGTAGTGAAAATACAGGTTGTGCCAGAGAAGTCCATCCGTCGGCGGCGTGACGCCTGTATCGATGCCAGGGACTGTCAGCCCCTCGGACGAAGCCGACCGATAGAGCATGCTCGCACCATTTCCATAGGCTGCCATGAGCGCGGTGAAAGCCGCCGTGCTTTCCAAAGCCGCCGTGAGATCCTTTTTCAGTCCGCCGCGCCGCGCATCCGAGAGAACCCCACGGCTGACGACTGTCGTGTCGGGCGAATACCGGGCGGCATTGGTTCCCCCAAAGGCCGGGGCGCTGGAGAGAATGGTGAGGGATTGAAGAGTGGTGATCCTGGAAAGATTCGTATCAGCCCTCACATCAGTGCCGTTGAATGCCGCGATCCCCTTGTGCCCGGCAGTCGCCTGCGGAGCAAAAAAATGCGCCTGACTCCGCGAGGGATCCCCGGAACTTGAAACTCCGAGCGTCGGGTCGGAGAGATTGACTTTTGCCTTCACTCCTTCGTCGCTCACCCAGTAGGCGTAGGCACCGTTCGTATTCGTGCCGGATTGCATGGGCACGAGCGGCACGACGACATTGGTTGCCGCGGGGCCGAGGTTCTTCGCCAGGACAGCGGCATCGGGATTGGTTCCGGTGGTGACGCCAACGTAGCTGATGGGGCTGTAGGCGGCGTTGGTTCCAGAGACGAGCCAGACGGCATTGCTCACCTTTTGCGCAAGAGTCGGAGTCGTGCTCCCGAGGCTGATCTGGCGCTGGGGCGTTCCGGAATTCACCACATCCAGCCCGTTCGTACCGGTCTTCCAGACACCGGCCCAATATTGCTGGACCACGCCTTCAACATTTGTCGTGGCCGCATCGGTGTCTAGAATCTCCGCTCTCGCGGTGATTCGTTGGTCCGGCCCGGTTTCTCGTTGGAGCTGGTTCAGCGCGACGTCGAGTGCAAACAGCGCATTGCCTCGCGCCTGCTCGATCTTTGCCGAATTGGCCGCCGCGCGCCGCTCAATCTGCGACATCATGCTCGCCACCACGACCAGAACCGTGGCCAGGGCAACAATGAGCAACACCGCGACAAGCACAAAGCCGTTGCGCCGCGCTTCGGGAGGCATCGATCGGAGAGATATACGGGAGAAGGGCATGATATCAGCGCGCGGAGTCGATTGGGGCTGTGGGGACAGGTTTAAGAAACTACATCATCAACACAAATAGCAAGTATTTTTCTTGATATTGCTATTTGTTGCTATATAAATAACGCAATATTTGCGAGATTTCCTCCCACCATGACTGCGCTTTCATTTATCATCAGCTTCCCTTCTCCTGGATGAACCTGTCCGATATTTCATCGAATCTTGGCCTGTCTGTATCCACGGTCTCCCGCGCTTTGAGGAATGCCGAGGGAGTGGATGCGGGAACGCGCGCCAGGGTGCTGGCCGCTGCAGCCAAAGGCGGATACAGGGGACCTTCCAGGTCATTGGCCGGCCGGAGCCGGACGCGCACGCTACTGGTGCTGTCCCACAACTCATCCGGGGCGATTCAAAGCGGGGCCATGGCGGGAATGAGCAGGACGGCGATCGAGTTGAACGTCTCGATCCTGACCCATCAGCCCCCGGATGACGCGCCCGGGAGCATCCTGATTCCCAGGCTTCAGCCTCCGGCGATGCGTTCGGGACAGGTCGATGGCATTGTTCTGCTCCAGGAGTGGCCCCGGGAAATCGTGGCGCAGTTGGTGGAGACCCATCCGGTGGTGACGCTCATGCACGACAGCGGGATCGCGGACTATGTGGGAATTGATGCCGAGGATGGCCTGCTGAAAATCCTTCACCACATCGACGGAACCCGGCGGGGACCTGTGGGCTTTTTTGGGCTTTCTGAAAACACACCAAGCTCCCACCACCTCCTGGCTGCGCTTTCTGCAGCCTGCGCGGCGTCGGGCCGCGCCTTCGATTCATCCCGCGCAGCCATCGCGGACGGAACCGCCGCGGACAAAGCCGCCCTCCGGACCCGGTTGGGCCGGCTTCTCTCCAATGGAATCCGGACCTGGATCTGCCCGGACGAAGCGCGGGCGGAGATGTTACTGGAACTCATCCAAGGGCCGGGGCGGGACGCGCCCGGTGACATCTTGATCGGTGTTTATCATGCCGCTGGCAGACAGGCCTCCGCAAAGCCGCGGTGGACCTCCCTGGATTTTGGTGCGGAGGAGCTGGGAGTTGCTGTGGTTCGTCGATTACTCCATCGCATCGAAGCTCCGTCGGAGCCGGTCCGCAGCATCCTTCTCAAACCCTCGCTCGTCCCCGGAGATACGATGCCGCCAGAGGAAATAAAATGATCCCGCCCCCATCTTTCCCACCAATCATGAAATCCCTTTTGCCTCTCGTTATTGCTCTCGGAACCCTCTCCGCCGGGGCCGCGGATCTGCCACTGCAAAAAATGAATGTCGCGCCCGCACCGGTGCCCCCGCCGCCATTCGACACGACTGGCGGATTCCTGGCCACCACCCCGTCAATGATCGTTGCAGCCGGGAGTGATGGCGGCACAAACACTCTCTGGACGGTGCCGGCCACCGGCGGCAAGGCCTGGACATCCACCGGAATCACAGTCCCCCAATACTCGGCCACAGCAAGATGGGGGGATAAGTGGCTCATTGCCGGCGGACTCGATGATGGAAAGCCGACGGACACGGTCTCCCTCCTGGAGGTATCCGGCGGCGTGCCATCTCTTCGCCCGCTTCCCGCGCTCCCGGTTGCCGTGACAGGCGCTGGCGCAGCGGTCATCTCTGACAAACTTTACGTCTTTGGCGGAGCCTCCTCGATCAACCCGCCCGCGCTCACAAAAGACTTCTGGATTCTGGATTTAAAAAATCCCACCGACTGGCGGAAGGGGCCGGAATTCCCCGGCGAGGCACGAGGATTTTCTGCCGCCACCGAGCAATACGGCATGCTTTGCCTCTTCGGTGGAATCGCCCCCGGACTCCGCTTTCTCTCCGAGACCTGGGTGTTCCGTCCCGTTCCGCTGGAGGGCACGAAAGACTCCGGTTGGAAACAGCTCAGCGATATCCCGCAGCCCACCGCCCGCGGCGCGGCACTGCCGATGGGGCAGGCGCAGGTCGTTTTGATCGGGGGTGAGCATGGGGAAGCGCCGGCGGGTTTGTTGACCCCATCCCCCACTCGGCAGAATGGATCCCGACCGCTTCTCTTCCACACACTCACCGATGCCTGGTGCGCGTTCGACGCCGAACCCGGGATCGAATTCCCTGCCGCAGGGCGGACGAATGGAAAAATCCTTGCGCTCGGGAGGACGCTGGCCGGCGGGAACGCCGCCGTGGAGCTTGAGGTAATACGCAATGTCCGCAACCTCGCCTGGCCGGACTATGCGGTGATCGTCGCCTACTTCGCTTTCATCTCTGGCATCGGATTCTATTTTTCTCGCAAGCAGGAATCGAGCGCCGAGTTCTCGCTCGGTAACCGCCAGGTGATCTGGTGGGCAGCGGGCATCAGCATGTTTGCCACCGGGGCCTCCGCAATCAGCTTCATGGCCATCCCCGCCCTTGCATTTGCAACCAACCTCGTCTGGCTGTTTCCGCTCGCCATCATGATCCCCGCCTATTTCGTGACGGCCTACCTGATCTTCCCGCTGCTGCGCCGGATGGAGATCACTTCCACCTACGAGTATCTCGAGCGGCGTTTCAACCGGACGCTGCGGATCATCGCAAGCCTCCAGTGCATCTTTTTCCAAACCTTCGCCCGGGCGAGCGTTGTGCTCGTCCTCCCCGCGCTCGCGATCTCTTCGGTCACGGGGATCAACGTCTTTCTGAGCGTGTTGCTCATGGGAATTATCACCACGATCTACACCGCTATCGGCGGCTTTGATGCGGTCATCTGGACGGAGGTCTTCCAGGGGCTGCTGAAATTCTTTGCGCCGCTTGTGATGATCGGGATCTGCATCGCCAACCTGCCGGGCGGGGCCGGAGAGTTTATCAACACCAGCGTTACCTACCGGAAATTCGACTTCGCGCTTGTCACCTGGGATGTGGCTGTTCCTGCCTTCTGGATTCTTTTGATCGGCACCTTTCTCACGTCGACGGTCTCGGCCGCCGGAGACCAGCCGATCATCCAGCGGATTTTCTCCGCGCCGCTTCACGAGGTTCGCCGGGTCAATGCCATGAGCACCGCGTGCGGAGTCCTGATCGGAATCATCGTCAACGTGATGGGCCTTGCGATCTTCGCCTACTTCCGCGCTCACCCGGAAAAATTCGATCCGAACGCGCAGAACGATCAGATCGTGCCGATGTTCGTCACCCAGGCGATGCCGGTCGGTGTCGCCGGGATGGTGATCGCCGCGATCTTCGCCTCCGCCATGGCCACGGTAGCCAGCGCGATGAACAGCGTCGCCACGATCTTCACGGAGGACTTCTACTTGAAGCTCCGCCCGGATGCGACCGACCGCCAGCGACTCCTCACCTTGAAAAGCACGTCCTATATAGTCGGAGCCATCGGCACGGCTATGGCCCTCGTCCTCGCGGCACAAAACCTCAAGTCCATGATGATCGTCTGGAGCCAGTTTACGGCGCTCCTCGGCGGGGGGATCGTCGGGGTCTACACGCTCGGGATGTTCACGAAGCGGGCTAACGGATTCGGCGCCATCTGCGGCGCGATCATCAGCGTTGTCGTCACGCTTCTCGTCAAACTCTACACCCCGATCCACTGGGCCGCGTATGCGCCGATCGCCATCTTCACCTGCATCGCCACTGGCTACCTCTTCAGCCTACTCTCCACCCAGCGCAAGGATCTCTCAGGCCTCACGGTTTTCACTCCCGCGAAAAAATGAAGCGCATTAAAATCGGAATGGTCGGCCTGAACTGGGGCCAGACAATCATCGAAGATCACCTCGTCAACGGGGCCGCCTCGGAGCTCTTCGAACTCGCCGCCGTCTGCTGCAAGGAAAAGGACAAGGTGGAAGCTTGCGCAAAAACCCACGGCGTCAGGGCCTATGAGACTTTGGATGCACTCTTGGCCGACCCCGGGATCCAAGCCGTCTGCCTCATGACCGGCCCCGTCGGTCGTGCGGCTCTGATCAGGCAGGCAGTGGAAGCCGGGAAGCATGTCATGACCACAAAACCGGTGGAGATCGATCCCGAGGCCGCCCTCGAAGCGCTCAAGCTGGCGAAAACCCTGAACCGGGTTGTCCACCTCAACTCTCCAACCCCCCTCCCCTCGCCGGACCTTGCACAGATTGAGTGTTGGCGGGAGGAACTCCGTCTCGGCAGGCCGGTCGGAGTTCGAGCGGACATCTGGTCCAATTATCGCGAACCGGCCGATGGAAACTGGTATGACGATCCCGAAAAATGTCCCGTCGCCCCGATTTTTCGGCTGGGAATCTATTTGATCAACGATCTGGTGCGGCTGATTGGCCGACCAAGGACCGTATCGGTAATGGGCACCCGGCTGTTCACAGGACGCCCCACGCATGATAATGCCCAGCTCAGCCTCTCATTTGAAAATGGCGCGCTGGCCAATATCTTCGCCTCTTTCTGTGTCAACGATGCACAGTGGTGGCTCAGCTCTCTCACTCTGAACTACGAAAACGGAACGGTTTACCGGAATGTCGGGCCCGCAAGAAATGGCTCTCCCCGCGAACACCCGGAACTCGCGGTCGTCGTGAACCGCGAAGGAAAGCCGATCACCCAAACAGCCATCGCCAGCGGGAGCACCGAAGATTATCAGTGGGACGCTTTCTATCGCGCCATCAACGGTGAACGCCTGGAAGGCGAAATGCCGATCGAGGATATCGTGGTCGCCCTGCGCGTCATTAAAGCCATGGCCCGCGCCGAAAAGTCCGGCCGCATCGAGCAGGTCGTCTGAATTCATCATCCCCTATGAGGGGGAATACATTGGCAAATCTTGAGATCACACCCCGATCAACTATGAAACCAACCGGACTGTTGATACCGCTGTTGCTTCTCGCCGCTTCCTTATCTGCCTGCTCCAGCAAACCGGGCGGGCCGCCTGAAACCGCCGCCCGCGCGGCACTCGAACAGCAGATTCAAGCATTCTCACAGGGCTGTATCAAGCTGGTGCGATTCCAAACCAACAGGGATCAGAATATGGATCTGGGGAAAATCATGTTGGTGAAAGGCACCGCAGAAATTGAATTTTTGGAGGACTGCAACTGGCCGATCGAAACGACGGTGCTTGCCCTGAAAACAACCGGGAGAGAAGTTCCAAATATTCGAAAAGGAGATCGTCGCACTGTTTATGTCACCCTCCAGTTTCACAAAACAGAAACGGGGTGGAAGGCTACGCAGTAGTGAGAGCGCCAGCAGATAAACGCACTCCTGCACAGATATTGAGATCCGCGCCAATAGTTGCGGCGTTCCGAAACCAATGCGAGGGTAACTAATGACTGCCAATCCGTCTGATTTTACGGTTCCCCGCGTTCTCCTCGCGGAAGATAGCAGAACGTGCCAGGAGTTTGTATGCATCGTGATGAAGCGGTCCGGTCTGGATCTGGATATTGTCTCGAATGGAGTGGAGGCTATCGAAGCACTGTCAAAGACAGACTATGCACTGGTGCTCATGGATTGCTTGATGCCGGTGATGGGCGGGGCGGAGGCGACGAGGTTGATCCGCTCCGGAAGAACCAATGCCCGCAACCCGGACATCCCCATTATCGCAATAACGGCCAATGCCTTTCAGGCGAATGCTGATGCCTGCAAACTCCCCGGAATGAACGACTATCTCACCAAGCCGGTGAGTGCGGTCGCTCTGCGGGAGGCAGTTCAGAAATGGGCGGAAGCCCAGTTCGACGAGGATAAAGTCTGCGCCTGATTTTACCTCCGGGTCCGGGCAAAGAAAAATCCCCGGCAGCCCATTGCGAGCCACCGGGGATGAATTTTTAGAGTGGCGATTACTTGACGTGCTTGGAAACGAGCTTAGTCATCTCGAACATGCTGACCTGCTTCTTCCCGCCAAAGACGGCTTTGAGGGCGGGGTCGGCATTGATCATCGTCCGCTTCTTGGGATCCTGAAGGTTGTTCTTTTTGATGTAGTCCCAGAGCTTCTTGGTCATTGCGCTGCGGGGCAACGGCTTTGTGCCGACGATCACGCCGAGCACGGCATCCGGCTGAATGGGCTTCATCAGCGCCGGGTTCAGCTTCCGTTTGACCTTCTTGGCCGGAGCTTTCTTTGCTGGTTTCGCGACGACCTTTTTGACGGGGGCTTTCACGGTTTTTTTGACTGGTTTCTGGGCGGGTTTCTTTTTGGTTGGCATGGTAGATTCACGCTTTGGCAGGTTCCTGCGATTTCGGCAACCCGATTTCACTGACGCCGGCATCATTTTTTACTAACCGCACGATCCGGTCCACGGATTCGAATGTGAGCTGGCTTTCCAAGAGCCGGGCTTGGCCAGTTCCGCCAGCATGTCGGGCTTTATCCCCTCCATCACGCAATCAAGCCGCCGCAGGAAAGTGAACGGCAGGATGACCTTGCCATACTCGGCTACATGCAATCGCCCTGGTGAAAACCGGCGAAGGCCCAGATGATGAAGGACAGATTGGAAATGGGCGGTATGGGTAAACCGTCGCGAGCTCGCGGCTCAATGCCGGCTGAGGGTGGGCGTCATTCTTGGCTTGGAGAAGCTTTTGTGCCTCTGCACGGTTTTTCGTGCCCAGACTCTCCCGTGCCCCAGTCTCACAATTCTGGGCGTAGAAAGTGCCTTGTGCCCGATTGGATCGGCGGTAAAGGCGATATTTGTCCTGCATGGTCTGGGTTCTCCGGGTTATGCAGAAATTTACCCGAATCTCCCGGACCACCGTTACAGGGCAGTGACGGAGTATTGCCCCACTTGTGCCTGCCTTCTGACGAATTGCGGTTTTCCCCTCCGAAAAGGGACACTTTCAGGGACACCTGCCCAAAAAACGGCCTTTTTGGCGCCATGCGAAAACGGCCAAAAACACGGTCCCCTGTTTTTATCATGGTTGGCGGGCGATTGGTGGTCATGGTGGTGGGGGTGGTATTAACCTGCCTGCGGCTGGCTCTGCGGG
>CAZRIL010000086.1:0-23717 GCA_964600115.1 uncultured Chthoniobacter sp.
GGTATTTCGACCACATCCCCATTGCCGCCGATGTGTGATACGACCGTTGTTGGGGCGTCGGCAAGGTCGAGCGAGTCTGCCCCCGATTCAGTGATGCCCGGCTGAAACTGCCAGGCAGTTGCAAGCATCGCCTCGGGGGTCAAATTCACCGGTCCGATCGACCAGGTATAGGCGGCCTCCAGCGCGCCGGTTAGCCCGTTGGCGACCCAGTCGGCATTGGCTGTACGGTCCACATACCCGACCTGAGGGGTTCCGAATGTGATCTGGCGTGTGGATTCGTAGCTGAAGCACGTGTAGCCGAGGAGGCCGGTGAAGGAAAACCGTCCGGGACGCCATGTCCCGAAGAGCGCCGCGTTGAAGTTGTCGGAGGTGAGGTCGACATCGGCAAACTCGAAGTTGTAAAGCGTGCTGCGGCCGTATCCGAAAATTCCCCCGACCGTGACGGATGGCGTGAGCGCGTATTCCACGCCAAGGATGCTTTGCAGGATCGAATAGTTGAAGTCACTGAGCCCGCTGCTCGTGCCATCCAGGTCAGCCTGCGTATTGCTCACATCGACGAAGATGCTCCAGGGCGTGATTTCCACCTCCTCGATCACCGACTGCTTCGCATCCTTCGGCGGAGTCTTCACGATCCGCTGGCGCGGCAGCTTTCCCGTTCCCGCTCCAGCCAGCGCAGCCTGGCGGAACCGGTCCATCGACTCGAGTGCGACGCTGAGCATCGAGGCGTATGGCTCGGCGATCACCTGGTGAAACGAGCTTTCCGTCTGCGCCGCGGTCGGCAGCAGGGCCACGATGGAAAGCACGTTGTTGAAATCCTTGTTGCTGGTCAGATCGTTGTTGGCGATGTGGTCGGACAAACCGGAGGCCCGATACACGTTTGTGTTGAGCGGCTTGTCGGGGTTGAGATTCGAGGTGTAGGTCTTCCCGGTGGCAGGATTCTTGGGCACGCTGGCATTCTGCTTCGGCGTCGCTCCCGGCGTGGCGGCCGGCACGGGGACGCCGTTCGGATAGAATCTGCCATCCAGAAGGTTCGTTTGGGAGATCATCCAAAAGCGGACGGATTTACTGTAAATATCCGAGCCCATATCGAGCACGGGCAGGATGTTCGGAGCCCCAGTGATCGAGAGGGAATAAAAGAAATTATAGCTCTGGAACTGAGCCGCTGGGCCACCGTTCAAAAAGTTCCACTTCTGACCGAAAAAGGTCGTGGGGATTCCCTTGTCAACATTCAGAAAGCTGAAATTGATCGGCAGGTTTGGGTTTGAACTCGCAGTATACGAGTTCATGACATCGATCACCTGCGGGGTCGCGGGATCGACCTCGATCGTGAGCACTCCGCCCTTGGTATCGAAGTAATTGGTCGCGGTTGCCGAACCGATGTTGTTGAAGCCCCCCGGTGAAAACGGAATCGAAAGGGTGATGTCCGGGACGGTTTGCGCCTGAAGGCCTGTGCACGTAAGGGCCAGGGAGACTGCCAGAAGGGAGGATTTTGTCATGCTGGATTTTATGAAATAGCCGATGGAATCATAGGGTGGGGAAATATTCCGGCTATCCGTTTTCAGCGCTCAGATTTGTTCGTTTTTCGGATAGTTCCCAAGTGTCCCGTCAGGGCCGGATGAATTGTTTCCGGCATCCACAATGCGAACACAAAAATGTGCTTCCGGCGGATAGCCGGGATTTGTTTTTTGTGATATAAAATCATGCCGCTTCGATTTTTTTGAAAAACCTCCTTCTCCTCACCCTGGTTATGGTTGGGCACGCAGTTCCTTGCCTCGCGGAAGCCTTCGACCGGACACTCGTTGCTGACGGCTTCTCGGTGCGCATCTCGTCGCCAAACACGGCGGGGAAAAACGTCATCACGCTTGCTTCGAAAGGCCTGAAAAGCACCGGTAACTTAATCACGGTTCCCTCGAAAAACCTGGTTTCCCGCGCATTCCTCGCCGACATGGACGGCGATAACTCGCCCGAGCTATTTCTCGTGCTCGCCAACTCCGGGAGTGGTTCCCGCTGCGAGGTTCTCGCTTACTCGACGAACATCAAGAAAAGCCTCACGCCAATCGTCATGGGGAAGCCCGCGGAAAAGGACCTCGCCGGCTACATGGGGCACGACGAATATGAAGTGATGGGAAATACCTTTGTCCGCAGGTTCCCCGTTTACAAAGCCGGCGACATGGACGCCTCTCCGACCGGCGGTTATCGTCAAATCCAATACAAACTCAAGCCCGGTGAGTCCGCCTGGCAGATGAAGATCGACCGCGTGACATCCTATTGAAAGATTGCATACACCTTGAAAAAGGCCGCCGCAGCCACCGATGGGTTGCATATCGAAAACCTCCTCCGCATTTCCTCCCAGGAGGTTCGGCAGACGATCGATTAAGCCACGTGCAAAGTCCTCATCGCGTTAGCCGCACTTTATGCCGGTCAGCTTGTCCTCCTTCTCGTTGCCGCCAGGCTCTTCCGGTCACTATCCAAAAAGCGAACATAACAAGATTCGCAAATCGGATAGCGGCAGATCTGAAATCTGGGAGAGTTGCTGCATGAGAAAACCATGGCATCAGCCTTGCGGGATGCTACAGCTTTTCCTGCACCCTTTTTGAATATGGATGAGGATATTGCCAGCATTCCCGTGAGCGGGGAATCCAGGAATCCTCAAGCCTCTGCGGCACTGGTCCGTGATGAGGCAGATCAGACGATTGGGCCGTCGTCCGCCGTCTTCCAACAGGGCCGGCGCAAGGTGACAAAGCAGCAGCTGGAGGAGCGGCAGCGACAGATGGCCACGCTGCTGAGCAATCTGCCCGGCATGGCCTACCGCTGTATCAACAACCGCGATTGGACGTTATCGTTTGCCAGCGATGGTTGCAGGGCGCTGACTGGCTACGCTCCTGAGGATCTTGTCGGAAGTCGGCGGCTATCGTATGCAGACCTGATACTTGATGATGACAGGGAGCGGGTCTGGGACACGGTGCAGCGTGGGTTGGCGGAAAAAAAAGACTTTCGTATGACCTACCGTATCCGGGCCGCTTCCGGAGAAGAAAAATGGGTTTTGGAGCAGGGGCGGGGCATCTTTTCCGCCACCGGGGCTTTGGAGGTCTTGGAGGGCTTTATCATCGACGTCACCGAGCGCATCCGGGTGGAGGAGGAGCTTCGGGTCAAGCAGGCAGCCATCGAGCAAAGCGCCTCCGCGATCATGATCACCACTGCCCAAGGCCGAATCGAATATGTAAATCCCGCATTCGAGAGGGCTTCGGGTTACCAGTTCGCCGAACTGGCCGGCCAGAATCCCAGTATTCTCAAATCCGGCAGGCATGAAGCCACCTTTTATCAGAATCTCTGGGAAACCATCTCGTCCGGCTGTGTTTGGCGGGGCCATTTCCATAACAGGCGCAGGGACGGCACTCTTTACTGGGAACTTACAACGATCTCACCGGTTACCAATGCCGGGGGTGAGATCGTTCGATTTATTGCGGTGAAGGACGATGTGACTGAGCGCAAGCTCGCCGAGGAAAAGCTGAACGAAACCAATTCGTATCTCCAAAACCTGATCAACTACGCAAACGCGCCAATCATCGTCTGGGATCCGGAATTCCGCATCACCCGCTTCAACCACGCATTCGAGCATCTGACCGGCCGCACGGAGGAGGAGGTGCTCGGGCAAACGCTCGATCTGCTTTTTCCGCCCGAACTCACTGCGAGCTCGATGGAACTTATCCGGCAGACGCAGAGCGGGGAACGCTGGGAGACTGTCGAGATCAAAATCCAACATTGCAACGGACCGGTGCGGACCGTGCTGTGGAATTCGGCGACCCTGTTCAAGCCGGATGGACGGACTGCGATGGCGACCATCGCCCAGGGGCAGGACATCACCGGGCGCAAGCGGACTGAGGAGGAGCTGAAAATTGCCAAGGACGCGGCTGAGGCGGCGAACCGTGCCAAGAGCGATTTTCTTGCCAGCATGAGCCACGAGATCCGCACGCCCATGAACGGGGTGATTGGGATGACGGAGCTGCTGCTCGAGTCGGGTCTGGACGACAACCAACGAGAGCTTGCGGAAACCGTGAAATCCAGCGGAGACCATCTGCTCCAGATCATCAACGACATCCTGGATCTCTCCAAGATCGAGGCTGGCAAGCTCGAGCTGGAGCGGATCGATTTCGACATGCGCGGTTTGCTCGAGGACATCGTGACCATGCTCGCTCCCCGCACGAAATTCAAAGGGATCGAATTGGTCTGCACCGCCTCACCGGATGTGCCGGCCCGGCTGTGTGGCGACCCGGTTCGCCTGCGCCAGGTGCTGCTGAACCTGGCTGGCAACGCGGTGAAATTTACAGCACGGGGCAGCGTTAACATTCGCGTCAGCCTTATCTCCCAATCCGATTCCGTGGCCATGCTGCGCTTCTCGATCAAGGATACCGGAATCGGTATTCCCGAGCACAAACAGCCGCCCCTGTTCCAGAAGTTCACCCAGGCCGAAGCCTCCACGGCGCGCCGCTACGGCGGCACCGGCCTCGGTCTGGCTATCTCGAAGGAACTTGTCGAGAGGATGGGCGGTGAGATCGGTGTTATCAGCGGGACCGGGCTGGGTGCAGAGTTCTGGTTCACCGCGATGTTTGGATACGCTACTGATCCCGCGCAGCCAGCCATCGCCCCGGCATTCGAATCCCGTCCGGGATGCGGCCGCCTGCTCGTGGTGGATGATAATCTCACCAACCAGCTGGTCGCCGTCGGATTGCTGAAAAATATGGGATTGGAGGCTTCGGTGGCAGGGAATGGTGAGGAGGCACTTAAGGCGCTCGCAGAAGGCGCGTATGATTTGGTTCTCATGGATGTGGACATGCCGGTTATGGACGGGTTTGAGGCAACCCGGCGGATCCGCGATCCCTTGTCGGCCGTGCGAAACCACAGCATACCGGTTATTGCCATGACAGCTCACGCCATGCCGGGTGACCGGAAGTGCTGCATTGAAGCTGGAATGGACGACTACATCACAAAGCCGATCTCGCCCCGAGCCCTGTCGGAAACTCTCATGCGCTGGGTCGGCGAAAAGGAATCAACCCCCGACGCTATTTGAGGCTCCGCTTGGTAACTCCGGCAAGCGTCTCCGAGGGGGACTCCCCAAACTTTATGCGGTAGGCGGTGGAAAAGCGTCCGAGGTGGTGAAACTCGAGGTCCGAAGCCAAGCGCGTCACGGTTTTTTTGTTCTTTGGGTCGCGCAGGGCTTTGCGTGCTGCTGCAAGGCGTTGCTCTTGCACAAAGGCGGCCGGGGTGGTGTGGAAATGCTTGAGGAACTGTTGCTGCAACGCCCGTATCGTGAGCCCGGCGTAGGCGGCCAGTTCGGAGTTGCTGCAGTTTGACTGGAGGCACTCCGTGATTTTTCTCTTCATCTCATCGAGCGTAACACGGCCGATTTTCCTTTGCGCCGGCGGGCGCTGTCCCTGGCGGGCAGCCAGCGCTTCCGCAAGGCACGTGAGAAACAACGCCTCAAGGCGCCGCTGGTAAACCTGGGATCTTTCGCCGTTATCACGGCGGCTGAGATGCTCCAATATGAAGCGCATCGTGTCAGTAATGTTCCCGGAGCCGGCTTCACCGGGCTTCCAGGCAATCGGAGCGACCCGCCCGCCAGCCCATCCAATACAGGACAATTCGCTCTGTAACTTGGCTGCCGGAATCTCAATTAGAATGCACTGGATGGGGGTTGCGTGGAATTCTGACGGGGTCGCAGGTGGGATGAGCACCGGCCCGCCGGGCACTGCGTCGAGAATTGCTCCTGCGACCGATATTTTCATGGATCCAGCCAGCGGAAGGTAAACGATGATCTTTGCCCTGTTGCCATCGGCGGTGACGTGCATTGGGGAGCGGCAGTCCACGTGGCATACCCAAGAACGGCCCAGCGGAAGGCGGGAGATGGTGGACTCGAATGCCCCCCTGCCGATGACATGGCTCGTGTGCTTCGACCAGATGTGAGAAGTCAGCGATTGGCTCTCTGTGAGATTCCTCGTATGGAGCACGACGTGCCGGCGCAGCGGCCGGGCATTTGCGACTTTCATGCTTAACAAGGAGCCCGAAAACTCGAATGCCGTCAAAAACTTCCGCCGGATAGCCGCGGTTTCCAGCGGTTTCCAGAGTAAAAAGAGATATGCAGCCTACAGGACTCGAACCTGTGACCCCCACCATGTCAAGGTGATGCTCTACCAACTGAGCTAAGGCTGCGGGAAAGGGGTGGCAAAGTAACGCAAAGCATTTTGGATGCAAAGAAAAATCCCTTCCAATCGAAATCTCCGTTCGGAAGCGTGGCTCGGGATTCCGTCGGGCTTGCGTGTCCGGCGCGGCTTCTGTTAGGTTGGACGGTTCATGACAGCATTTGAATTGTTCGCCCGGCTTTCTCCCGCCGAAACCTCAGAGATCATGGAGTGGCTCCAGGAAAATGATCGTTCGGCCTATAAAACATGCGCCGGGCTGCTCGCGGGCCGGCGCAAATTGCGGCCGGTTTTTGTGGAGCGCAAGCCGAAGGCGGAGCGGAATGCCTGGATGGCCGAAAATCTCGCCAGGCCCGCGAATGCCGATATCTCAACGGAAATCCTTCAGTCCTGGATTCTGGGGGCCCACGGGGCGATGGTCTGCGGATTTCTGGATGCCCTGAAGATCCCGCACGATGGGAAAGGGCTCATCGAGACGCTTCCGGCCGAACCGCCGGCGGACGAGGTCGACAAGGCCGTTGACCAGCTGTTCTCCAGCCATCCTGCGGGTGCTGTGGTCGTTTATCTGAATCTCTTTGTTTCCATGGACATGACCGAGTGGCCGCATCTCAAGTCCCTCGTCACCACGGATTCCCGTCTATGTCAAAATCCCACAAATCCATAACTCCCTTCGCGCAGTCGCTGCACGATGCGGTTGAGACTCTTCATTCGCTCGGGGCTCTTGAGCCCGCCGTGGTTGCTGCCGCGGAAACAGTTCTCACCAGTTTGAGAAACGGCGGGAAACTGCTCTTCTGCGGGAACGGCGGCAGCGCGGCTGACAGCGCGCACATGGCCACCGAGTTCACCTGCCGGTTCATGGGGGACAGGCGTCCGTATCCCGGGATCGCCCTCACAGCGGATGGCGGGCTCCTGACGGCGATCGGGAATGACTATGCGTTCCAGGATATTTTTTCCCGGCAGGTCCGCGCCTACGGAAAGCCGGGCGATGTGCTCATCGCGCTGAGTTCGAGCGGGAAATCCCGCAACATCCTTTCCGCCATCGAAGAGGCCCGCCGGATCGGGCTCAGGACAATCGTCTTTCTTGGCAAGGGCGGGGGCTACACAAAAGGTGCCGCGGACATCGAAATCCTTGTGCCCGGAACCGTGACGGCGAGAATCCAGGAGGCACAGAAATTCCTGCTCCACGTCATGTGCGAACTGGTCGAGCCGGGTCTGGAAAAGGAATGACAACCATCCTCGCGGCGTTCTCCGCGGTTCTGGGTGCGATCACCGGATCCTTCCTGAATGCTTGCATTCACCGGATGCCTCGGGGGATCAGCCTCACCAACCCGAAGCGCTCGTTCTGCCCCTCGTGCAGCAAGCTGATTCCGTGGTATGAGAATATCCCGGTCATCAGCTGGTCGATGCTATGGGGGAACTGCTCGGGATGCGGGGCCCGGATCTCCGCGAGGTATGTGCTTGTGGAAATCCTGACCGCTGCCTGCTTTCTGGCGCTCTGGTTCCGTTACGGGCTGCCGCTTTCTCCGGTCTACTGGGTTTTTCTTTCGCTGCTGATCGCAGCCACCTTCATTGACATCGAGCACTTCATTATCCCGGATGAAATCACCATCGGCGGTACCGTCGCGGGGATCGTGTGCGCGCTGGCACTGCCGTCGCTCATGGACACGGATTCGCACTGGTTTTCGGGAGTATTGTCGCTGGCCGGAGCCGCGCTGGGAGGCGGGCTTCTCTGGCTCGTGGTGGAGGGAGGGAAGCTGGCGTTCGGAAAGAAAAAGCACACTTTTGAAAGTGCGCAGGCCTTCCAATGGACACGTGACGGCGATCGTGCGGACCTGTTTGTCGGGGGCGAGGTCCAGCGGTGGGAGGATATTTTCAGCCGGGAGTCCGATGTGCTGGTGCTGAATCCCGGAGGGCCGGTGTCCTGCGACGGGCGCGAGTTGCCGGCCGGGCCGCTGCGGTTTCATTACGACCGTGTCGAGATCGGTGAGGAGACTTTGGAACTCGATAAATTGGACGCGATCAGCGGGGCCCTCGACTCCATCGTGATTCCGAGGGAAGCGATGGGATTCGGAGATGTGAAATTTCTCGCTTGCATCGGCGCATTTCTGGGTTGGCAGGCCGTGCTCTTCACGATTTTTGCCTCCTCAATTGTCGGCTGCGTGGCAGGCGTCGCCGGGCTTCTTCTTGCCCGTGGCAAAGCGGGGAACGTGCTTCCGTTCGGCCCGTATCTGGCGCTCGGCGCTGCGCTCTGGCTTTTTGGAGGCCGGGAGCTGACAGGCTGGTATTTTTCGCAGTTCCAAAGATAACTTTTTCCGATGGCCAAAGAGAAACTTCCATTTTTCCAGCTCCTCCGGGCCTTTTGGGCACCATACCTCCGCCTTGCCCAATATTTGAAGCCCTACAAGAAGCGCTTTGTCATGGGGCTGCTTTTCGGGATTCTGGCGGGGCTTCTTAACGGGGTGTTCCCGCTTGTGATAAAAAAAGCCGGCGAGGCCATCCTCCCACCCGGACAATCCCCGGCGAACCCGACCGAACTCCTGAAATCCGGGATGGATACGGGCCCGGGGATCGAGAGTGTCATCTGGATCAGCCTCCTGATCCCGGCAGCCATGGTGGCCCGCGGGGTTTGTTCCTACCTCCAGTCCTACTACCTTGCCTGGGTGAGCCTGCGCGTGCTGCGCGATATCCGCACCCAGCTCTTCCTCCATCTGATCTCCCAATCCCTCGGATTTTTCAACCGGTCGAAATCCGGCAAGCTGATCTCGCGGGTTTTGAACGACACCCGTGTGGCCCAGAATGCCCTGACCTCGATCGCCGGCGACATTGTTTCCCAGCCGGTTGCCGTGGTCTCGGGGGTGGTGGTGCTGGTCATGATGGATTGGAAATTCGCACTCACCACGCTCGTGCTGTTCCCGATCTGCATTGTTCCGGTGGTATTCTTCGGGAAGAAAGTCCGCCAGGCCGGGCGTCTTGAGGAAAACGAGGCCGGCCAGATGGCTGTCATCCTTCAGGAAACATTTGCAGGGATCCGGGTGATCAAGTCGTTTGCCCGGGAGGAATACCAGGGCGACCAGTTCGAGAAATCGAGCGAAATCCAGTGCCGGAACAGCCTGCGGGTCCGGAGGAGCACGGATATCGTCCAGCCGCTCATCGAGTCGGTCTCCGCCCTGGGGGTCGTGCTGGCGATGGTTTACGTCTATTACTATCACATCAGCTTCATCAAGTTCGCCGCACTGTGCGCGGGACTTTTCCTGCTCTACAACCCGGTCAAATCGCTCAGCAAAATCCCGATGCTCATGCAGAAGTGCATGGCATCCGCGACGAATATTTTCGAGCTGATGAAGCTGCAGTCCGACATCCAGGACAAGCCGGATGCGGTTGTCCTCAGGAATTGCACCGGGCGGATCGAGTTCGACCACATGTGCTTTTCCTACGGGGTGGACAAGGCCGCGGTCGAGGACATCACGCTCCGGATCGAGCCCGGAAAAAAATACGCGCTGGTGGGATCCAGCGGTGCCGGGAAGAGCACGATGCTCTCGCTGCTGCTGCGGTTCTATGACCCGCAGTCGGGTTGCATCCGGGTGGATGGACGGGACATCCGCGACTATGCCCAGCGGTCCCTGCGCGAGCAGATCGGGGTCGTGACGCAGGAGACGTTCCTTTTTCACGATACCATTTACGAGAATATCCGCTACGGAAGGCTGGATGCCACGAAGGAGCAGATCATCGAGGCCTCGAAATCCGCTTTCGCCCACGACTTCATCCTCGCGCAGCCGGAAGGCTACGAGACAATTGTCGGCGACAAGGGATGCCTGCTCTCCGGAGGCCAGCAGCAGCGGCTGGCGATCGCAAGGGCGCTCCTGAAGAATGCCCCCGTCCTCCTCCTCGATGAGGCCACATCGGCGCTTGATTCGGAATCCGAGCGCATGATCCAGACCGCGCTTGACCGGCTTTCCGAAGGGCGCACCGTCATCGCCATCGCCCACCGGCTCTCGACGATTTTGAAGTCCGACTGCATCGTCGTCATGGATCTGGGGCGTATTGTGGCGACCGGATCCCACCAGGAGTTGCTGGACAGCTCGATCCTCTACCGGAACCTCTACGAACTGCAATTCCATCACCACGAAGGCCGGGAAGGTTGATGATTCCAGTGGCACGCGCCGGTGACCCGTGCAACATTTTTAGCATTCCATGAAACTGCAACCCTGGATGCTTCCATCCGATCTCGCACCCGGCGATGCCAAGAGCCTGCAGCGTGACTGGTCGGATATCGAGTTGCACCGGATCGAGGATACCTCCGATCCGAACTTCGACATCGCGTTTGGAGCGCTCTGGTCGGAATTCGGCGTCATCGGCGAACTCGAGCTGGCCGATGTCCTGGGTCTCCGGATGCTTTGGGATCCCGCACACCTGATCGACGGCTGCGCAATGCGCTACCGCATGATGCTGGTGACCAGCAATGGCCGGTTCGCGGCGGCACGGGATCACACAGCGATCGTCCTCGAGAACGAGCCCGGAGCCGTGGTGCATTTGTCCCATAATCTCGTCGCTCCCGAATGGCGGCGGTCGGGACTTGCGGGCTGGCTCCGCGCTCTGCCGATCACCACGGCCAGGAGCGTTCTTTCAGCCCAGGGCCGTAATGCGGATTCGCCAATCACCCTTGTCGGGGAGATGGAGCATCCGGATTCCTCGGACCAGGCCACCCTTGTGCGGCTTGCGGCCTATGAAAAAGCGGGCTGCAAAAAAGTCGATCCCGCCCGTGTCGGCTATCTGCAGCCGGATTTCCGCGCCCACCACGAAATCGATAGCGGTGGAGGGCCTCAGCCGATTCCGCTGTGCCTGATCATCCGGAAGGTCGGACGTGAAAATGAAGATTTTGTGACGGGCAGCGAGGTTCGCAGGATCGCGCGCTCGCTTTACAAGATGTATGGGACAGGATTCCGGCCGAAAGACATGGAGGTCGTGCATGCGTCGCTGGAGAGCTACCCGGCCGACGACGAGAGAATTCCTTTGATTCCGCCGACTGCGCTATGAAGCTCTTCTACGACCCGGGATTCGCGGCCCCGCTGGGAAAACACATCATGCCGATCTCAAAATTCGGCCTCGTCGCAGCGGAGATCGGGCAGCAGTTTCCGGATGTGGTGATCGAGCGCCCGGATCCCGTCACCGAGTCCGATCTGCTTCGGGTTCATACGCCCGGCTACATCGACGCGGTGCGGACCGGTAAGCCCCGCGAGCTTGCGGAGTCCCAGAAATTCCCATGGTCGCCCGAGCTTTTTCCAAGTGTGCTTTTGACGAATGGCGGGCTGCTTGCCGCAGCCGGACATGCGCTGGAGGAAGGATCTTCGGGGGCACTTGCGAGCGGGTTTCACCATGCCTGTGCGGACCACGGGGAGGGGTTTTGCACATTCAATGGCCTTGTCGTTGCTCTCGAAGCCCTGCGTGCCAGCGGCAGGATCCGGACCGGTGCGGTCCTCGACCTCGATCTGCACTACGGGAACGGAACCGCTTCCCTTGCGACCGATCGCGCATGGATGCGGGCGCTTTCGATTTACGGCAATGATTACCACGAGAATAAGCCCTACCGGGATGTCACGAAGCGGTATCATGAGGACGGGCCGAACCACCTTTCCATTCCTCTCGCTCCCTCCGGCCATCAGGATCGGGGGGGGCTTCTCAATGCCCTCGAAGGCCATCTTCCCTGGCTTCTGTCGCCAGGAAAGCCGGATGTTCTTCTCTACCAGGCCGGCGCCGACCCCCTCAAGGACGATCCCTATTCCCCGCTCAATCTCACCCACGAGGATCTCAAAGAGCGTGACCGCATGGTTTTTCTCTTTGCCCGCGAACAGGGAATTCCCATCGCATGGGTCCTCGCGGGCGGGTATACGCCTGATACGTCAAAGGTTGTCGAGGCGCACGTGAACACCGCGCGCGAATGGCGGCAGGTTTTCGGCTGATTTTCCGGTTGGAATGATCAAGGCAGGCGGCGAAGCCGCGATCGCGTCCCGACACAGCAGGGCTGCGGGGGGGCGTTTTCCAGATGCGGAGCGAAGCGTTGCGGCCACGGAACCGTGCCGCCGCGGAGTTCACGAAGCGAACCATCCTTCGGATTCACAGCCTTCGGAGGAGTCCTCTGCCCGGGTGCAGCCTCAGGTAAGTATTGCCTCCTCAGACATTCCTTGCGAGCCTCCGGCTGCATCCACATCCATGAGCAAAATCATCATTCTCGGCGGCGCTGGATTTCTTGGAATCAACTGCGTCCGGTATTTCCGTGAGGCCGGTCATACCGTCTGTGCTTTCGACAATCTGGTCAGACGCGGATCGGAGTTGAACCTCCCCGAATTCAAAAAGCTGGGGGTCGATTTTTTCCATGGAGATGTCCGGAACAAGGAGGATTTTGTCACGCTCCCCAAAGGGATTGATTTTGTGCTCGATTGCTCGGCGCAGCCGTCCGCCGTCGACGGTTATAACAACCCGACCTTCGATCTGACCAACAACACCTACGGCCTGGTGAACGCTTTGGAGTTCGCCCGCGAACGCGATGCGGGGCTGATCTTTTGCAGCACGAACCGGGTCTATAGCGCCGACCGGGTCAACGCGTTTCCGACGAAGGAAGAGGAGACACGGTGGGTGTGGGACGCTGCCCGGATCCCGGCCACTAAGGGATTCGATCCGGTTGAGGGATACTCCCAGGAATTCGACATCGACGGCGGAGCTCACAGCGTTTACGGCCTCTCGAAGGTCTGTGCGGATCTCATTTGCCAGGAGTGGACGCGGGCCTTTGGAGTGCCCACCGTGGTGAACCGGTTCGGTGTCCTCGCGGGTCCGGGCCAGTTCGGCAAATGCGCGCAGGGCTGGGTGGCCTGGTGGGCGATCGCCGCGCTCTTCGATATTCCTCTTCAGTATATCGGTTGGAAGGGAAAGCAGGTGCGCGACGTTCTCTTCGCAGACGATGCCTGCCGGCTCTTCGAACTCGAGATGAAGAATATCGATGCCGTGAAAGGCCAGGTTTTCAACGCCGGAGGCGGATCCAAGAACACGCTCTCCCTCCTCGAAGCCACGGCACTGGTAAACGAACTCACCGGAAAGAATCTGGCGCCGTCACACGCCCCGGAACCCCGCACGGCAGATTTCCAAATCTGGATCAGCGATTTTCGCAAAGCCACCGAAACTCTCGGATGGCAGCCACAGATTGATCCCCGCACCGGATATCAATCCATCGTGGACTGGGTGCGTCGCGAGGAGTCCGCCCTCCGCGCACTTTATCTGTGACCGGAGGGTTCGGAGTTGAACCACTAAATTGCACTAAAAATCACTAATTGACCGAGTAACAGAGTTCCTGATCAGCTTCATTCTTTAGTGATTTTTAGTGGCCATTAGTGGTCAAAAGCCTCATTCCACGCGTGAAATCCGGGCGCGGCTATTTGTCAGTATGTATCCGGGCTGTGATAACGTCGAAGGCCTCTCCAGCGAGAAACAGGGAACCGGTGATGAGCAAGAGCGGCGTTTCCGACATGGCGGAATCGATCGCTGCACCGAGGGATCGATGGGACCGGGAGGGAAATGTCGTGCACCGGGACAACTCTTCGGGATCCGCGCTTCTCGGGCTGATCACCGGCACGAAATGGAATGAGGCGGCGATGCCGGAAAGGATTTCGAGCATTTCCCCGTAATCCTTGTCCCTCATCGCGCCGAAGACAACGGCGGTCTTCTGCTGGCCGAACTTTTCGCGCCAGGTTCTGACCAGCGCTAATGCGGCATGCGGGTTGTGGGCGCCGTCGAGGACGATCCGATCGCCGATTTGTTGAAAGCGGGCCGGCCAGCTGACATCGCGCAGCCCGTCGGGGATCGCGGAGTCCGCGGGATCGAAGCCCACAGCGCCGACCGCAGCAACCGCGAGGGACGCGTTCCATTTCTGGTGAGGGCCTTCGAGCCCGATTTCTCCGGAATACGGATGGTCCACAAAGGTGAGCGGGCTTCCGCACGCGGCGGCTTTGCTCCTGAGCACGGCTTCCGCCTCCGGGGATTGCCGGGCGGAAACCACGGGAATTCCCGGCTTGATAATTCCCGCCTTCTCGCCGGCAATTTTCGGGGTCGAATCCCCGAGCCACTCGGCATGATCCATCGCGATCGGCGTGATGATCGAGACGGCCGGCGTTACGGCGTTCGTGGCATCCAGGGTTCCACCCATGCCGGTTTCGAGGATGACGACATCGCACTGCTCGTGCGCGAAGTGTGCGAGTGCGAGCGCTGTGGACAATTCGAAGTAGGTGGGCGAGTGCGGCCAGTTCGCGGTGAAGTCGTGGAGGCGCCCGAGGATCTCAGCAGCCGCATCTTTCGAGATCATGTTCCCGCCGATGAGGATCCGCTCGCGGAAGTCGCAGAGGTGGGGGGAGGTGTAGAGTCCGGAGCTGAGACCCGCTTTCCGGAAGATGGAATCCATCATCGCGCAGACCGATCCCTTGCCGTTGGTGCCCGCGACATGAAGAATCCGGAGCCGCTGCTCCGGGTTTCCCAGATGGCCGAGGAGGCGAACGGTGTTCTCCAAGCCGAGCTTGATGCCGAAGAACTGCGTGCTGTTGAGCCACGCCAGCGACTCGTCAAAGGTCACTTCGAGGAGAAGTAGCCGAGCAGGTCGCCCAGCATGGAGCGCATCTTCGACCGGTGCACGATGAGGTCGATGAGCCCGCGCTTCTCGAGAAACTCCGCCGTCTGGAAATCCGGCGGCAGCGTCTGCTGGGTGGTCTCGCGAATGACCCTTGGGCCGGCGAACCCGATCATGCTTTTCGGTTCGGCGATGATGATGTCGCCCAGCGATGCATAGCTGGCCATCACTCCCGCCGTGGTGGGATTTGTGAGGACCGCGATATAAGGGAGCTTCGCCTGTGCGTGCCGGGCAAGGGCTCCGCTGGTTTTCGCCAGTTGCATCAGGCTCAACACGCCCTCATACATCCGCGCTCCGCCGGAGGCGCAGACGAGGACGACAGGCATTTTCCGCTTGGTCGAGAGCTCGATGACGCGCGTGACTTTTTCCCCCACCACAGATCCGAGGGTGGCCGCGAGAAAGTTGAAATCCATGACGCCGAGCCCGAGCGGATGGCCGGAGATCTGTCCTGTCCCGGTAATGATGGCATCGATGAGCCCGGTCTTCTCCTTATAGCTGGCCAACCGGTCGGCATACGTGGAGACAGCTTTGAACTGGAGGGCATCCACGGAATCCAGATTGGCGTCAATTTCCTCAAACGTGTCCGGATCGACAAGGCTGGCGATACGTTCGCGGGAGCCGAGGGTGAAATGGTGCGAGCATTTCGGGCAGACATGAAGGTTTTCGGAAAGAGCGAGGTTATGGATGACCTCGCCGCAGGTCGGGCACTTTGTCCAGAGGCCCTCGGGCATTTCCCGGGTCTTTCCGATGCGGGGTCGCAGGATGGGTTTTTTAAAAATAGCCATGGTCGTGTTTCAGCCGCGCGCCGCAGTGAGGGCGCGCACGGAGGCCGCTCCGCCTTCCAGAAGGACAGCGGCGCAGGCATCAAGGGTTGATCCCGTGGTCAGGACATCATCCACCAGCAGGAGATTCATATTCGTCACGTCCCTATTCTTGACCAGAATGAAGGCATCCCGCAAGTTTTGCCTTCGACCCCGGCGGTCGAGTTGTGTCTGGGTGGTCGTATACCGGCGTCTGGCCAGAGGCAGAACGACCGGCGTTCCACATAGGCGCGAGAGTTCCTGGCAGAGGATTTCCGCCTGGTTGAATTCTCTTTCCCTGCATCTGCGGGGATGCAGGGGGACAGGAACGAGGGCATCCGGGGTCCAGCCCTGCAGCCGGGGGTCCGAGAGGCCTTCGCGCATCCAGCCCGCAAAGATCCGGCCCAGCCACAATTCCTTGCCGTATTTCAGCCGATGGACCATCTCCCGCACAACGCCGCGGCTCCGGACCATGGCGATGGCATTTTCGAAGTGGAATGCCTCCCCGTGGCAGTTCGGGCAGGTGAAGACCGGAACATTTCCCGAATAGGGTTGCGAGCAGACCTCGCATCGGGGGGGGCGGATTTTCTCGATGCCGGAACTGCAGGAGCCGCACATGTCTTCTCCTTCGGGCACCGCGCGGCCGCAGCCCGCGCAATGGGCCGGGAAAAACAGCGTTCGCAGCGGATCAAGCAGCAGAGCGGGAAGCGCTGGCATAACGCAGATAGTAAAATGTCAAAGCCATCGTGAGCAACAAAATGCCTGCGGGTATCAAGCCGGTCGGGACAGCTCCGCTCACGACATTCGGCCCCACCCATGGCAGGAGCGCCTCCGGAGGCTTGATGCGGAATTTTGCCATCCACTGGAGCGCCTGCTGGCCGAAGATCCATCCGGCATGCAGGCCGATGGAGAGGAAGAGCGATCGCGTGCGCAGAGCAGCGACTGCCAGCAGAATGCCGGCGAGCATCAGCGAAAAGAGGCCCCATCCGAGGAGCGGCCACGGCGGCGCGCTGGAAAATACGAGGGGAAGTTGCCCGAATCCGCTCAGCCAGCCGACAGCTGGCTCCGAAGCCGACTTCGCGACGCGCATGAAATGGACGATGGCAAACATTGCCGAAGACAGCAGCACGGCGGCGGCCGGCCGCATGGAGCGCAGGCACAGCCCGAGGAGCACGCCGCGGAATAGAAATTCCTCCAGGACCGCGACCGCTCCGGCTGTGCCAAGGATCCGGAAGATCCCGGAGATCGAGAGGCTCTTCCGGAATCCATATACATCGAAGGCCAGATACCCTGCCCCCAGAGCAACAACCGGGATGAGGGCGATCGCCAGGCCGGTGAGCAGATCCCGCCTCCAGAGCGGATTGCGGGCGATTCCGAGCTCATCGAGCCTTCGGATTCCGATCCAGCGGAACGCCGGCCAGAGCATGAGCAACGCGGAAACCTGGATGCACCTGCTGAAGTAGCGGTGAAATGGGAAGTCCTTCAGAAACGGGATCACTCCCGATTCGGCGAGGGATGTGCCCGCCCAATAGAGGGGAGGTGAAACCAGACAGGCCAGCAGAATGACCCCGGAAAAATAGGCCAGGAGGCGAAGGAAGACGGGATTTGATTTCACGTGAACGACGGTATGCGGTATTTTTTGTCGCGATGCGAGACGTTTGGAATACGGAATCCCTGATTGCTTCGGACAAGGCCCACTGCTGGCACCCGTTTACACAGATGAAGGAATGGTGCGCTGAAGGCCATGAGCCGCTGGTGCTGGTCGAAGGGGAGGGGGCGATGCTCAGGGACAGCCGGGGCCGGGAGTATCTCGATGGCAACTCATCGATCTGGACAAACATCCACGGGCACCGGCACCCGGGCATCACCGCGGCAATTCGCGACCAGCTTGAGCGGGTCGCCCATGTCTCGTTTCTCGGTTCCACCAACGCCCCCGCGTCGCAGCTTGCCGCACGGCTTTCCGCCCTCCTTCCCAAGGGCGCTCTTCCGCGGGTCTTTTTCAGCGACGACGGATCCACCGCAGTCGAGTCGGCGATGAAAATGGCGGTCCAGTATTGGCAGCAGGCCGGCTCGCCCGGGCGCAGCCGGTTTGTCGCGTTCGATCATGCTTATCACGGTGACACGGCCGGTGCCGCGAGCCTTGGCGGAATCGGAGCGTTCCACGACCGCTTTGCAGGCCATCAATTTCCGGTCCATCGGATCTCCGATCCTGACGAGCTCGAGGAACTCCCGGAGGAGGAAATCGCAGCGGTCGTCATCGAGCCTCTCATCCAGGGGGCTGCAGGAATGCGGATCTGGCCGGGCGGACTCCTGCGGCGTCTTCGCGAGCGGTGCGATGCGGCCGGAACACTTCTCATCCTTGACGAAGTGCTCACCGGGTTCGGGCGCACGGGGACGATGTTCGCCTGCGAGCAGGAAAATGTGATCCCGGATTTCCTGTGCCTCGCAAAAGGTCTCACCGGCGGATACCTGCCGCTCGCCGCGACCCTCACGAGCGAAAAAATTTACTCCGCATTTCTGGGAGGTTTCGACGAGCAGAAGACCTTTTACTACGGCCACAGTTATACCGGGAGCGCGCTTGGCTGCGCTGCCGCCCTGGCCAGCCTGGATGTTTTTCGGGACGAGCGAGTGCTGGAAAATCTGCAGCCGAAAATTGTGGCGATGACCGGATTGCTGGCCGGATTGAAATCCCGCTCATGCGTGCATGAGATCCGCCAATGTGGATTTATCGCCGGCATCGAAGTCAGAGACCGTGAGGGGATATCCTATCCGTGGCAGGCGAGGACGGGAGGCCGGATTTGTGAAGCCGCCCGGAAGCATGGGCTGCTCACGAGGCCCGTCCTCGATACCATTGTTCTCATGCCGCCGCTCTGCACCAGTGAAGCCCAGCTTCAGGCCGCAGTCACCGCGATCGGCCTCGCCGTTGACGAGGTCTGCGGCGACTGAAGCAATCCCGGACTCACTTCACTTGGCTGCCAACGGAGCGCGGGGCGTCCCGCCCGCGAACCTGAACGATGGCGGGCAGGATGCCCGCGCTCCGTAATTGGTGGACAGCGCCGGGGCTAGGCGGATTGAGGAACCGCGCGCGGTGCGGACGGTTTCTCCGGTGTGTGAACCAGCAGGTATTCCTCGAAAACCTGAATCGCGTTCGAGCGTTGAAGGCGCTGGGACTGATCCTCCATCTCGAGCCTCTCCGAGCGGCCATCGAGGTCGATCCGCACCTTCCCCTGCATGAGGAGCGGGATAACCAGACCGTAGATATCGTCCCGGATATATCCGGCTCCGAACAACTCGTTGAGTTTGTCGGAGAGCGTGACCGTTGACTCCTCGTCCTCCGCCACGGCCTCGCGAGCGGACTTTTTCAGCCGGAGATTAATCTTGTCGGATGGAATAGGGGGCTGCATGGGAACAAGGAATATATTACGGGTTCCGATGCGTCCCGCAATGGAGAATGTCAGGGAAGCGTTTCCGGACCGGACTATTCCTCTCCGCCGCGCAGACGGGCGAGGAGTTCCCTGGCTTCCGCGGAATCCGGCTGAAGTGTCAGGGTATTGCGGAGTTGGGTCTCTATCGCGCGATCCATCTGCATCGACCGGTTCGGGCGGGCCATGAGCGTTCTGGCCACGAAAAGATGTGCCGGGGCGAAGACCGGCCGGTCGAGCGGGGCCACCATCTGCAGAATCCCGGCCGCCTCGGCGTTGTGGCCCGCCCCCAGATTTGCCTGCACAAGGAGGAGCAGGGCCTCATTGCGGGAGTCTCCTCCAAAGCTCAGGAGCCGGCCGGCCGCAACAAGAGCGGTCGGGTAGTCTTTTTCATCCACCGCTTTTTGTGCGATGATGCAGTAGTGCGAACTCACGCTTGCCGGGTTCCATGTCAGAAATGTAGTCCCCAGCACGAGGCAGAACACAGTGGCCAGGACCGCGGGAAGTTTGATCCAGACCGACGGGGGCCGGGAGTCCGCAGGAGAGGGTGTGTCCGGAGAAGGATTCATTTCCTGGTTTGAGCGAGCATTTGCTGTGAGAGGATCGCTGCGGCTTCCTCAAACAACCGGTTCGCCGCTTCGAGGGCTGCGGGGTCGGGAGCTTTGTCTCCGACCAGGAGCAATTGTACGCGATAGGTGGTTTCCTGGGGGCTTTCAAAGAGTCCCAACCGGCTGATCAAGTCATGCTTCACGGTCGCCTGATCCACCCACTCCCCTTTGTCGTTGATCGTGGCGAACCACAGCATTCCCTGGACGCCCGGCTCTTTTTTCATCACGAGTTGGAAGCGCGCCGGAGAGGAGTTTTCCGGCACGACGATTTCCTTCCTTTCGATCTGCCAGCCATTCCGCAGGTAGCATTCCGCGACGTCGTGGTATCTCCAGATCGGGTAGTCGAACGCGACGACCGCCTGCATGCCGGGCCGCCGGTAGTTCCAGATCGAGGACGAGAGCCCGAGCGTTTCGATCTTGCTCACCTTCGGAGGGCCTGACTCGGACCGGGTCCAGTCCCCGATGCGGTCCGGAAGAGTAAAGGCCGTTGCACTCCCCGGCCCCGAAGCAGCCGCCCGCAGGGGCTCGGCGCCTTCCCGGGATTTCGTCCAGGCCTTGAAACTGGAAGCGACCCCGAGAATTGCGAAGAGGAAGCAGGCGGTCCTGAATGACTTTGGAAAGGATGCGTGCGGGACAGAATTTGTAGCGGCCGGAGCGGGGGTTGTTTTTGTTCCGGACCTCCCGAAAAGCGCGTCAAGGCTCACCACCAAGAGGACATAAACGGCAACCAACACAATGCTCTGAGCCTCGTGTTTCCAGCCCGTCAGGATGTCGACTCCGTAGTAATATCTGAGGCAGGCGCCAAGGGAAATACGGACCACATTCCCCATCACGACAAACGCCAGAGCCATCGGGACACAGATCAGGAAGCACCAGAAAGGTCTCCGGCGCCAGAATAGGTAAAAAAGGGAGAATGCCGTAACGAAGAGAAGCGAGTTGATCCCGCTGCAGGCTTCCTCAACCAACAGCTTTTGACCGGGCAAATCGATGACATTCCCGCTTACGGAATGGATGACTCCCAACAGGTCCAACGTGCGGCTGCTGAGGGTCGTGGCCACCTCCCGCAGGGCGAGCCCCAGCCGGGCATCCAGACCGAGCGGTGGAGGGATGATTGTCAGAACCAGCACCAGGGCCGGCAGCATTTTGAGAAGAAGGGGCCGCCCGCCGGTGCGCCAAAGCACCGCGACCGCGGCCACCCAGGCCGCCACCGCGGCGAGCCAGGGGGACCAGACCAGGACTGCCGCCGCACACGCAAGAAAAGAGATCGATATGAGCGCCGCCGTGAGAGCCGGATAGCCTCCATTCAATGGCCGGGGGACTTCCCGCATCCGGTCCCATGCGAGAAATCCCGCCGCAGCAAGCGCCTGCGGAAAAAATTGGTATTCGGGCAATTTCCAAAGGTTCAGAAAAAATGTCGCAAGCAGTGGAGCAAATCCGAAACCCAGAAGAAAAAGCGGCCAATGGGGGAGAATGGCAGAAAAGGCAGCCGGAGGATGGGAGCGGGCAGCCGTCATTTCTCAGCGATGCCGGCTCTCTGGCCGTAGACGGAATTCATACACATCCTAGAGTATCCAGGGCGCGCGAAGACTGCGCAAACAGAAAGCATCACGACAGGAGAAGCAAAAATTCGCCGGATCGGAGGGGGTGGTGTATCTCGGGGGACCGGAAAAAAAAAGGCTCCCTGTCCTCAGCGAAGACAGGGAGCCGGAAGATGGACCCGGTCAGACCGAGTGTTTCGGATTCCTGCGGATGATATAGATCACCGCTCCGAGCGCCATAAAGCCCATGACCCAGGTGCTGGTCTCAGGCACCGCGGCAACGCCTGGGGCGAGTTGGCCGACAAGAAGATCATTCCCGCAGGTTTCCGTGAGACGGAATGTGGCACCGCTGGCCAGCGAGACGGCGGAAAGATCGAAGGAAAAGATGTAATTCGTGCCGCCATTGCTCCCGACATTTATTCCGAGATCGGCGAGAACCTGGGCATCTGTTTTTTCTGTCACAGAGAAATTTCCCGACGAGAGGACGCTGCCGTTGCCGACAGTGAGGAGGTTGGCCGGATCGCTGTGCGCGTTTTGCGCATACCCGCCCGATTGGAAGGTGGAAGTCGATCCGAGTTGGACCACATCGTAGCCGAAGTTCAATCCCCCCACCGGATTGGTGAGGTTGATGGCATACTCAAAACCCACGGTGGAGTTGGGGTAGCTGATATAGGTATTGCTCCCATGCACGGGGAGGGTGAACGAGTTGATCGTGTCGATGAAGATATCACCCATGAAGATCCTGTTATTGCCGGTCAGCGGGTTGTTCACACCGCTACCCGCCTGATCCGTACGGGGATCAAACCCGCTGACAATCATCAGGTGGTTCGTGGCGGCATCGAAGGCGAAAGCCCGAAGGTCCCAGGTCGCGTTGGTCGTCGTGTTATACTCCGTTTCTCCGGATTCGTGAATTCCCGCCCGCGGGTCCCCGGATCCGTACGTTGAGTCGGCGTGACCGGTCGCCGCAACGCTCCCGTCGTTGACAGTGATGTCGACGTAGGCAGCGCTCACCGGGGAAATTGAAATCGCCAATGCGACGGAGGCTGCCGCACAGACCAAAATTTGTTTCTTTCGCATAGCGCGCCCTTTTATCTGCGATTTTTCCGGAATGTCAAAAGGATTCTACAGAGAATCCATGCGCCTGGTTGCTCCGAATAACTGATTGTTTAAAAGAGAGGTGCTATGGTTTCGTTCTTTGATTGTTGCATTAAGACGCACGGATTGTTGCCTGTTTGGCAACGTTGCGTAATCAAGGTAAGATCCCTCCTTTTCCTTGTGCCGACGAAGTCCGTGCGCCTAAATGACCCCGATGAAGCGCCTGATCTTCTGTGTCCTTTTTATATGGGCGACAAATCCCGCCAGCGGCGAGGATGGGCTGCGTGAACTCCCGGATCAGAGCATCTATGCGAAGGACGGGTTATTTTTGAAGGTGGCGCTTCTCGATGATCCCAAGAGTTTTGTTTCCGAGTGGATGAGCGGGAGGACAAAACCCGCTCTACGGACCAAAACCGTGTTCCACCGGGGGGACGTTGTTTTTCCAGCGGTGATGTATTCGACAAAATCGCTGAATCCTGAAGGAAACGCGCATCTCGAATACACGCTGCTTTTCCGCCGGCCTGACGGGTCGATCTACGAGCACCTCCAGAATCTGACGGTGGTGAACGGCCCGCCTCCGAAAGAGATCGCCTTGTCCAAGGACCGTGCCGGCCTGAAAATCGAGGAGACGGACCCGTTCGGTGACTATACGCTCAAGGCAACGTTCACGGACAAGGTCAAGGATGTGAGCGTGGAAATGCTGTTCACATTTTCGGTTGTGGATCCGGCGGCAAAGCCGGTTGACCCGCCTGCGCCAGTCAGCCGGGAACCCGAGGTCCTCCCAACGCCGACTCCGCATCCTACAACCCGTATGCGTCCTTTTTCGAACAGCCTGCGCTGAGCGTTCATGCGCACGGGCGGTGCCTGCATCACGCCACCAGTTTCAGGCGGTCTGCCAGTCCGGCGACTCCCCACGGAGTTCCAGGACACGCCTGATAACTTCTTCGATGAGGTTGTTCGGACAACTGGCGCCGGCGGTGACTCCGACAGTCAGGGGGCGGTCCATGGGAAGCCAGCCGGAGGCCCTGGCCTCGGATTTGGAATGTAAATCGTAGTGGCAGATCTCGTTGGCGGACACGAGGCATCCGGCATTGCGAACGAACCATGTCGGGTGATTTTTCGCGCCGATCTCGACGAGGTGGGTGGTATTCGAACTGTTGTATCCGCCAATGACGATCAGCAGATCCAATGGCTCCTCGAGAAGTTGGAACAGTGCATCCTGCCGTTCCTGCGTGGCACCGCAGATTGTGTCAAAGTAGCGGAAATTCGAGGTGCTGCCTGCATCCCGCCTCGCGATGGCGTCGCGGAGCAGGGCCTGGATGGTCTCGGTCTCGCTGCGGAGCATGGTGGTCTGGTTGGCCACGCCAATGCGCTCGAGATGAATCTGAGGATTGA
>CAZRIL010000087.1:0-11230 GCA_964600115.1 uncultured Chthoniobacter sp.
GATCGCCCTCGCGTTTGTGTCTGCAGCCAAGGTCAAAAAGCTAATCATGACCATTCCCGATAAGATTATCGTCGAGCGCCGGACTCTCCTCGCTCTGCTTGGGGCAAAGCTGGTTCTCACGCCGGGATCGGAGGGCATGAAAGGTGCCATCGCCCGCGCCGAGGCGATCGTCAAGGAGACCCCGGGGGCCTGGATGCCCCAGCAATTCAACAATCCTGCCAACCCGGCCATTCACACGAAAACCACCGCCGAGGAAATCTGGGAGGACACGGACGGGGCCGTTGACATTTTTGTGTCTGCTGTCGGCACCGGCGGTACGATCACGGGAACGGTCGAAGCCCTCAAGGCCCGCAAGCCCTCGTTCCAGGCCATAGCGGTCGAGCCAAAGGATTCCCCGGTGATTTCTCAGACGCTCGCCGGCGAACCTCTCAAGCCGGGTCCTCACAAAATTCAGGGGACAGGAGCCGGCTTCATTCCAGGCAACCTCCACTTGAAGTCTGCAAGCGGAGCCGAACTGATCACCGAGTGCATTCAGGTCAGCAACGATGACGCTTTCGCGATGGCGCGACGCCTCGCAAAAGAGGAGGGGATCCTGGTCGGGATCAGCTCCGGGGCCAATGTGCATGCCGCTATCGAGATCGCAAAACGCCCGGAGAATGCCGGGAAACTTATCGTCACCGTTGCCTGCTCGACCGGCGAGCGGTATCTGAGCACAGCCCTCGCTGATGAAGCACGCATGGAGGTCGGGGGATAATGAGCATGCAAATTCCAACTGACGATTCTGTTGTCGAACCCGACGGAATTGACGCGGCGCTATTCTGGCACACCCACAAAACGAAAATCCTGCTTGGGGTCCTTGCCATCCTCGCTATCGGCGGAGGAAGCCTGGCGTGGTATGTGCAATCCACATTGACTGCACGGGGGGCGATCGCTGCCCTCGCGAATGCAAATGATGTGCCGGCTCTGGAATCCGTTATCAGCACCTACGGCGGCACGATGCCTGCCGCGGATGCCCAGTTGCTGATTGCTGCTGCCAGTCAGAAGGAAGGGAAATACGAGGAATCAACCGCTGCTTTTCAAAACTTTCTGAAATCTTATCCGACACATCCCCTGGCAGGAGGAGCCCTCCTCGGAGTGGGACAGAACCAGGATGCCACCGGGAAAGCGGCCGAGGCCATGGCGACCTACCAGCAGGTGGTGGAAAAATATCCCAAAAGCTATGCCGCTCCGTTTGCCGGATATGCGCAGGCGGAGATCCTGCTGCGGGATTTCAAGCGGGATGAGGCGAAAGTCGTGCTGGATTCGCTCGTGTCGCAGTTCCCGGATTCCATGATCGCGCGCTTGGCCTCTGCCCAGCTTGACCGGATCGGAACCAGGATTTCCAAGTAAAGCCCCGCTCCCGGCGCTCGTGCATTCCGGTGAGTGCAAAAAATGGAGGGACAGACGAAATGGGTTCCCCATTCCGCTACATTCCCGACAAGACCAAGTGCCGTGTAGAGGAACGCAGAATGCGTTTCTTGCTTTTCATGCCATCAGAGATGCGCCCGCTCCCGCACGATTGTTGAAGAAACAACTTGCATCGGCACAATCGCAGCCTACCTTCCGCTCAAGGCCCTTACGGGGCATGGTATCTTGCTAGTTGCGTTTCTTCCGGTGAAAGCCGGGTTCTCACAGTGGCGATTTGAAATCCGGTTCTCGGAAACAGCCGCTCACATGAGCCTTAATAAAACACAACTATGTCAAACAAACTCTATGTCGGGAATCTTTCCTTCGACACCACACAATCCGATCTCAGCGACCTGTTCTCACAAGCCGGCGCCGTCAGTGAGACAGCTCTCATCAATGACAAAATGACCGGCCGCTCACGCGGCTTTGCATTCGTCACGATGTCCGATGCAGCAGGTGCCGCGGCGGCAACTGCCAAGTTCAACGGAATGGAACTTCACGGCAGAAATCTCACCGTCAATGAAGCCAAGGATCGCGAACCAGCCGGCGGCGGCGGTGGTGGCGGACGCAACTTCGGACCGGACCGTCGTCCGTCTGCAGGGAAGCGCTACTAATTCACTCAACCAAAAACGCCCCGGTTCACGCCGGGGCGTTTTTTTGTGCCTTGATCCGGAACAGCTACGGAACCAGTGCACTCATGAGTTCCGCGAGATCGACGATGCCGATTGTCGAGGAAGTATCGCTGAGGGCGTAGGGAAGGATCAGCCGGCCCTGGTGGGTCATGGCTCCGCAGGAATAGACGACATTCGGGACATAGCCCTCGCGTTTTTCGCCGGTGGGTTCGAGCAGCGGAACAGTCAGGCATCCCAGCACTTTTCCGGGATCCTCGAGGTCGAGCAGCATGGCGCCAAGACAGTAGCGTCTCATCGGCCCCACTCCGTGGGTGAGCAGAAGCCAGCCCTTGTCGGTCTCGATCGGCGACCCGCAGTTCCCGATTTTAACAAATTCCCAAGGTTGGCTCGGAATGGCCAGCAGTCGCGGATCGTTCCAGAAATGCAGGTTGTCCGAGAGCATCAGAAAGAGGTTCTCGTCATCCTGCCGGGAAATCATCGCGCACTGACCGTTGATACGGCGGGGGAAGATCGCCATGCCTTTGTTCTGAACGGCATTTCCGTTCAATGTGCGGACCCGGAAGTTCCTGAAATCCGTGGTTTCGATCAATTGCGGCAGAATCGCCCGACCGTTGTAGGCGGTGTATGTCGCATAGTAGCAGACCGATCCATCCTCCTCCACGAACCTCACGAAGCGGGCATCCTCGATGCCGTTGCTCTCGTTGGAGGAGACGGGAAAAATGATCCGCTGCGAGAGCGAGACGCCAGGGGCGAAGTGGACCTCATAGTTCGACTGTGCGAGCCAGTCCATGCATTCCCGCGTGCGTTCGACCTCCCGCCGGCTTTCCTCGCCTTCGCCCAGATCCTGATGCATGGATCGCTCCAGTTCCACATGGGCGAAGTCCTTGCCGAGGGGCTCCATGATCCGCTGGGACCATTGATTATCGAACCCCATTTCTTTCAACTTTTGAAGGAACAGAACCTTCCGGTAAGTCGGGTTTTCTTCCACATCCGGCGCAATGACGAGCGGCGAGACCTGGTCGATCGTGATCGATGCGTCGGCATGGACAACGCCGGAGCGGAACTCGATGGAAGAAATGTGCCCTTCGCCGGTGGCCCGCAGGCTGATGACGAAGCGGAGCTCACCCTCTCCGGCTCCAGACTGGTCCGGGTGGGCAACGATCGAGGGATTGAACAGAGCCGCCGATTCGAGGGCGTATTCGCCTGAAAAAAGGGCGCCGAGATAAAGCTGTCGGGGCAGGGAAAGGACCATCCCGTTGACATGACTGCGCACCATCGAAAAATGCCGCCGCCAGCAGGCTTCGAGATCGATGTGACGGGATTTGAAGTCGCTCCTCAGCAGGGTGAGTTGCCCCTCGACCTCCCCTTCGCTCAACGAGAGCGCCCGTGCGATGATGTGCCCCACGAGTGTGGCATCGGCGGGAATGAACGGACGAACGAGCACCCGTTTGCTGTCGGGGCGGAAGAAGACACCTGTCGGCTGAACTTCGACGGGGCTCATTGCGGGACCTGCCCTCCGGCGCGGCGGAGTTCCGCCCAGGAGAGCGAGAACGCGAGGCTCGATTCGGCTCCCTGGTTTTGGTTCAGATGATCCTGGAGAAGCGCGTCGCGGCATCCGCCGGTCGTGGGATCGTAGAGCTGCTGGCCGAGGTCGTTGCGCCCGAGAAACCACTCGAAACAGCGCCGGGCAGCTTCATGCCAGGAAGAATCCCGTGTGACAAAAAATGCTTCAAGGCACGCGGATACCATGGCATGGGCTTCCAGCGGTTGCTGGTCGAAGCGCGCCTTCTCACCCCCGCGGGGCCAGAAGCCATTGCAGCCGATCGGGGCAAAGTGTCCGTCCGGGGTCGTCTGCGCATCCAGCAGCCAGCGCAGCGAGCGGAGCCCGATGTCGAGCGTCTCGCCCTGCGATGTCCAGTATCCGCTCAGGATCAGCGCATGCGAGAGCTTGGCGTTGTCGTAGGTCGCGATCCGTTCGAACCATTGCCAGTCCGGCGAGGAGTTTGCGTGAAACAATCCCACAAGCATGGTGGTCAGTGTGTCCCTCATCTGGCTTACCACCCGATCGCCGGAGAGCGTGCGCAGGTATTCATGGACAGCGATCAAGGTAAACGCCCAGGCGCGTGGCGAACTGAACCTCGCCACCGGCGGGAGTCCGCGCTGGAAGAGCAAAGCACAGAGTTTCCGATGCCCCACGTTCTTCGAGCGGCCGAGGGCGGTGGCCACAGCCCAGAGCGCCCTTGCATGGCTATCCTCCGAGCCGTGCAGTTCCAGCCACTGGCGGGAATAGCTCATGAAGTTCCGGAACCTGCAGGTGTTGCCGTCGAACGCATACCAAAGGAATGCGAGGTAGCTGCTCGCGAGGCGCTCCACTTCTCTGGATGACAACCCGAGTTCTTCGAGCAGAACGGTGAGGATGAAAGCCCGCGCGTTGTCATCCGTGCAGTAACCTTCGTGGAAGTTCGGCACGTTATAGATCGCGTGCTGGAAAATTCCGGTGTGGTCGCTCATCGTTGCCAGATGGTTCAGCTTGAGTTCCGGCATCGGAACCGGTTCCGCCGGGTTGGCCAGAATCAAGGCGGGGCCTTCGCTCATGCTTTCCCTTGCGCGGCCGAAGCTCTCCATGTAGCGGCGGGCGACGACCGGCCAGATCATGTCGCGGCCTTGCTTCCACGCCCGCTTGCGCATGGCGGTCATGCGGGTGGGCTCGGAGAGGATGTTGTTGACGCCGTCGGCGATTGCCGCCGCGTCCGCAAACGGAACAAGGATCCCTTTTTCCCCGTCCAAAAGCTCCTGGGCATGCCAATAGGGGGTTGAGATGATCGCCTTGCCGGCACCAAACGCGTAGGCCAGCGTGCCCGACGTGATCTGCGCGACGTTGAGGTAAGGGGTCAGATAAATGTCGGCTGCTCCGATGAATTCCTTCAACTGCTCCAGCGCGACGAATCGGTTGTGAAAAATGACCTTGTCCTGAATGCCCAGATCTTTAACAAGGGCCTCCAGTTTGTTCCGGTATTTCTCGCCTTCCGAGGCCAGGAGATTGGGATGAGTGGCGCCGAGCACCAGGTAAACCACGTCCGGATGCTGCTCCAGGATCGCGGGCATGGCCCCGATCACATACTCGATGCCCTTGTTGGGAGAGAGAAGCCCGAAGGTCAGCAGGACCGTTTTCCCCTCCACGCCAAACTCGTCTTTGTAGAAGTTCGAGTCGATGAATGGCATGTCGATCACGCCGTGCGGAATCAGGTCGATCTTCTCCGGCGCGACCCCATAGACCGTCTCCAGAAGATGCCGGCCGCGGTCCGCCATCACAATGAAGCGCTTCGAATACTTGTCCAACTCCGCCATCACCATGCGCTGGTCGGAATCCGGATCCTGAAGCACCGTGTGAAGTGTCGTCACCACCGGCATGCGCACGCCGCGCAGCAGTTCCAGCAGGTGGCTTCCCGCCGGGCCGCCGTAGATTCCGAACTCGTGCTGAACCGAAAGGACCTCGACATTGTTGATTTTCAGGAACTCCGCAGCCCGGCGGTAGGAGGCTACTTCCTTTTCCTCGATCTCGAAGCGGACCCGGCCGGGATAATCGTAACCCTCTTTCCGGTCATTCACCGAGCCAACGATGCACTTCGTCTTCGGAAACTCCTCCGCGATGGCTTCGCAGATATCCGCCGTGAATGTGGCGATCCCGCAGCGGCGGGGAACGTAATCCCCGACAAAAGCGAGGTGGGATGTGCGCGGGTGGTTTTCCATAGGCGGTCTGATTCATGGAATCGCGCACCTCTCTGTGGCAGCGACCCTGGTTGCCAGATGAGCAACGGACCCCGCACGAATCGTATTCACTATCGTCTTTCCGGGCGGGAAGTCAACGTTCACAGTTTTCATGACGGGCTTGGAAAAGTCCGGAGGGTTGCTAGAATCCGGCTCGAAATGAGCCAGCCTCCCGTCTATCCCCCGGCCGAACCCGTCCGCAGGGAGGTTCCGAAACTGGGCCAGCATCTGCTCACAGTGCTTCAAGTCGTGATCACCGTGGGCCTGCTCTGGTGGCTTTTCCACGATCCCGCACGTCGGCTCACAATCTGGAATGCGCTTCAGACTGCTGACTGGCGGTGGATGATTGCAGCGCTGGCCTCGGCGGGCCTCTGCGAGTTTTTCGGGATCCTGCGGTGGCAGTTGTTTCTCAAGATGCTGCACCTCCGGGTGCGGTTCGGGGAGGTTACCAGACTTTTTTTCATTGGCGCATTTTTCAACCAGTTCCTGCCGGGCACGACGGGAGGGGATGTGGTTCGGGTGATTTACCTGATGAGGGACCATCCGGAGAACAAGACAGCGGGATTCTTGAGCGTCGCGATTGACCGGCTGCTGGCAGTGCTGGTGCTAGTGGCCATGGGGCTTGGTTTCGCGTGGTCCCGCGGCGAGTGGTTCGCGAGAAGCTTCGCTGTGGGGAACACAATGAAGGTTTTTGCCATCGTGCTCTTTGTCATCGGCATCGGGCTCATCGCCTCATTTTTCCTGACAAGCCGGCATCTCGTCGGCCGCCTCCCTGCCCGGTTTCCCATGCGCGAGCAAATTGTAAAGCTCTCAACGCTCTGGCAGCTGTGCATCGAAAACCGCACGGAGGCGATCCTCGGGGCGATCTACACGGTGCCCATGCTGTTCTCGTATTTCGCCGCTTTCTATTTTGTCGCGCTCGCGTTCACCGTGAAGGTGACTTTTCTGGACATGACCTCGATCATGCCGCTGGTGACCGCGATCTCCTCGCTGCCGATCAGCCTGAACGGCATCGGCGTCCGCGAAGCCCTGTTCGAGCAACTGCTCTCGGAATTGTGCGGAGTGCCGCAGGGCACAGGCCTCCTGATCTCGATCACCGGCATGTTCGTTTACATGGTCTGGGGACTCCCTGGCGGGATTTTTTACCTGGAACGAATCCGTCGGCGTTATGTGAAGCAGCCGGGACCGGGGACAACTTAGCTGAGTTTGGAGTGATTCGATTTATCGGAGGCAGACGCCTCATCGTCTCCGCCTCAAGAACAGGAAACGACAGCGGAGTCTTCGAGACAGGCGCCGGTGGCGGAGCGAAGAATCCAAAGCGTTCCGCCAGAAAACATTTTCTTGCCGCACAGTGGCGATCTGCAACAAATCAGTCATGAGCATAAAAGTCGGAGTTATTGGAGCGGGCGGGATGGCGCAGTTTCACATCCCGGGTTTTGTGGCGGCCGGCGCAGAGGTCGTTGCAATTGCGGATATGAATCAGGCTGCTGCGGAAAAGGCGGCTGCCCGCTACGGCATCAAGCGGTCCTACAAAGATGCCGCCGTGATGCTCTCCGAAAATCCGGAAATCGATGCCGTGAGCGTCATTCTTCCGAACAAGTTTCACAAGCCTGTGGCGATCCAGGCCCTGCAGGCCGGCAAGCATGTCTTCTGCGAAAAGCCCCCCGCGCTGAACGCCGCGGAGGTCGTTGAGATGAAGGTGGCCGCCGAAAAAGCGGGAAAGTCCCTGATGTTCAACTTCAACAACCGTGCCAGGCCGGAGAGCCAGGCGATCATGGACTACATCCGAGACGGATCTGTCGGCGAGATCAACTCGGCCCAGGCCAAGTGGATCCGCAGAACAGGGATTCCCGGCTTTGGAGGCTGGTTCACGACCAAGTCGCTCTCGGGCGGCGGGCCGTTGATCGACCTGCTCCACATGGTCGATTTGGCGTATTATTTCATGGGCTGTCCGGAGCCGGAATTTGTCCTCGCGCGGGCATTCGACGATTTTATCACCGACAAGGCGTTCAAAGGCCCGTGGGGAATTCCCGATGTGGCGGATGGTGTCACTGATGTCGAGAGCGCCGCGCATGGGTTCGTGAAATTCAAAACCGGCCAGGTCCTGTCCTTCCAGGCTTCGTGGGCGGAGATGGTTGAGCGCGAGGAGGTCTCGGTGGTTTTTCAGGGCAAAAAAGCCGGCGCCTCCGTGCGGAGATTGTTCGGTCGCGATGGAATGGATGATACAGCTGTCGACTCCGCCGAGATCTATGCGCAGGAGCACGGGCGTTCCGTGAACCGCCGGTTGGTGGTGGATCCGGATCCCGCAATGGGAAGGGAGCGTTCCGCCTCGAACTTCATCCGGGCCATCGAGGGCAGGGAGGCGCCGCTGAATTCTCCCGCCCAGGCTCTGTCGCTGATGAAGATCATCGACGCCGCTTACGAGTCCTCCGCCACCGGAAAACCGGTCGAGATTTCGTAGTCGGTCGTCTCCTCATTCCTCTGAGAGCGCGGCGATGCCGGGCGGCAGTTGCTTGTCGCTTCGCGCTCCGAGCTTTTGCAGCTCGAGCGTCCGTTTGACCAGGTTGCCCCGTCCTGTAGCAAGGCGGGAAAGCGCGGAGTCATAAGCAGTCTTTGCCTGGTCGAGACGTGAGCCGAGATCTTCGAGGGACTGGGTGAAGTTGACGAAGGCGTCATGGAGATTGCCCGCCTGCCGGGCGATTTCCTGGGCATTGATGGTCTGCTTGTGGTGTCTCCAGACGCTCTCCACGGCGCGGAGGGCGACAAGGAGCGTTGAGGAGGAAACGAGGACGACATTTTTCTCGAACGCGTCGCCGTAGAGCGAAGGATCCTCCTGCAAGGCCAGATGGAGAGCGGGTTCCACGGGCACAAACATGAGGACAAAATCCGGAGAATGGAGGCTCCTGAGACCGGGGTAATCTTTTTTCGCCAGTTCATCGACATGGCGGCGCACCGAGAGGACGTGCTCGCGCAGTCCGGCGAGGCGCAGGTTTTCAGAACCCGCATTCACGGCCTTTTCATATGCAGTCAGCGAGACCTTTGCATCGATGATCAGGTTTTTTCCTTCAGGGAGATGGACGACGACATCCGGCATCCGGCGCGTTCCCTCGTGGTCCTGATACGATGCCTGGGTCTCATATTCGATCCCTTTTGTAAGCCCGCACTTTTCAAGTATCTTCTCGAGCACGAGTTCCCCCCACGATCCCTGGGTCTTCGACTGGCCCTTCAAGGCGCTTGTGAGATTGACCGCCTCCTCGGTCATCTGGCGGTTGAGTTCGTGGAGGGTTTTCAACTGGAAGCCCAGAGCGGCGGCGGACTTTTCCTCCTCGGTATGCATCTTTTCCATCCGCTCCCGGAATTCCCCGAGGCGCTCGCGGAGTGGAGTCAGCAGCGCCGAGAGGTGTTGCTGATTCTGATCGAGGAACTTCACGCTCTTTTCCTCCAGGAGGCGTGCCGCAAGGTGCTCGAACTCCAGTTTCATTCGTTCCTGCATCTCCAGAAGCCGTTTTCCGTCGGACTCCAAACGCTCCGCAAGATGGGAGTTCTCCGCTTGCACGGTGGCCAGTGAGGAGGTGAGCGCTGTCGTTTTCTCCCGCTCGGATGCCAGAAGGCTCTCGGATCTGCTAACCTGGAGTTCGAGTTCTGTTCCACGTGCCGCGAGTGCCGAGGCTTGCCCGCTCAAGCGGGCCAGCCGGATGGACCCGGCGATCCAGCCAGCGAGACCTCCGAACATCAAAACGCCGGCCATCGCCAGCCAATGCCATGTCGTCATGGCCGGATACTACCGGCCCGAACTCGAACTGGGCAGAAAAAAGGCACCGGAAGTTGGTTCTTCCGGTGCCTGGATGACGGTAATGTCAGGTTAGTTCAGGTTGGGCTTGCGTGGACCGTGCGGGCCGGGGCCGGGGCCACGTGGTCCTGGACCTCCTGGGCCGCCCGGGCCTTCATCTTCAATGACGAGCTTGTTTTGCTTCACAAGGTCGGCAATTTTCCCCGTGCTGTCCACGAGCCAGATTTTGCCCTGCATTTTTCCTCCAGGGGCCGCCACCAGAACGCCGCTGAAGGGATTCGACTCGGTTCTTCCCTCGAAATCCATGCCATATTTTTTGGCAAACTTTGAAGAATCTGCCGATGAGATTGCGACAAGTATCTCGCCGCCCGGTTTGCGGTCCCTGCGATCCAGGGTCATGACATGGAAGAATGCCAGTTCAGGATTCCGGCTCTTCCAGTGGACCGGTTTGACGAAGGCGACATCAAGGGTCACTTCCTTGCCTTCAAAGTCCGTCGGTGTCGTGAGAATATATTCCGCCGTGCGCTTGGAGTCCCCGGCATGGAGCAGGGGGGCCACCGCAGCAAGGAGGACCAGTGGGAGACAGTGCAGAGTTTTCATAACAGGGATGAAAAACCGGAAATAAAAAAAAGTTGCAGAAAATCAACCGGTTGTCCGCATTGCGGCGATTTCCACGGCGGTATCGGCTGCCTTGAACACCGATGTTCCGGCGACCAGAACATTCGCGCCGGCAGCCACCGAGAGGGCGGCTGTGCCAACCGTGATTCCTCCATCCACCTCGATATGAAAGTCCAGCCCATCGCGCTCCCTCCACTCCGAGGCGACGCGCACCTTATCGAGCATTTCCGGAATGAATGCCTGGCCTCCGTAGCCGGGATTCACCGTCATCACGAGCAGCATATCGAATCGTCCGAAATAGGGACGGATCATTTCCAGCGGGGTCGGCGGGCTGATGGCCAGGCCGGCGAGGCAGCCGGCTTCGCGGATCGCCAGGAGCGTGTTCGAGACATCGTGAGGGGCCTCGACATGGCAGGTGATGGAAGACGCTGCTTTGGCAAATCGCGGCACGTAGAGATCCGGCCGGTCGATCATGAGGTGGACATCCAGAGGGAGGTGAGTGCTCCTCGAGGCGGCCTCCACAATGGCAGGGCCGAAGGAAATATTGTCCACGAAGTGGCCGTCCATGATGTCGCAGTGAATCCAATCGGCGCCGGCGCCGGCAGCCCGGCCGATCTCCTCCCCCAGTCGGGAAAAGTCACAGGCGAGGATCGATGGGGCAACGATGGTTTTGCGTGCGGACATGGTTTTGACATAAGCTGCCTGCAATGGAACTTGCGAGCGAGGAATTTTTCATGGGAGAGGCCCTGCGACAGGCGCGGAAAGCCTATGCTGCGGACGAGGTGCCGGTCGGGGCGGTCATCGTCCGCGAAGGCACGATCATCGCGAGGGCCTGGAATCAGGTGGAGTTGCTCAAGGATGCAACCGCGCACGCCGAGATGCTTGCGATCACCCAGGCCGAGGCCGAGGTTGGAGATTGGCGGCTCACGGATTGCGACCTCTATGTGACGAAGGAACCTTGCCCGATGTGCGCCGG
>CAZRIL010000087.1:11330-23175 GCA_964600115.1 uncultured Chthoniobacter sp.
TGCCCTTGGCCATACAACGTGAGGGGTATATATTCCCAACAATGAAAAATCCCGCACTGCTCGCCTTGGCGCTGGCCACGATTTCGCTTCCTGCCCTGGCTCTGTCCGACAAGCAGGCGACCGAGATCGGCCATCGCATCTGGAAGAATGAGTGTGCAGGAACCGTGTCCGGGCTCACGTCGTGGAATTCCGGAGAAAACTTTCCTTCCCTCGGCATCGCACATTTTATCTGGTATCCCGAAGGGCAGCGGGGGCCGTTTGAGGAGAGCTTTCCGGGCCTGGCGAGGTTTCTGAAAGCAAACGGGCAGCCGGTGAAGGCTTGGATGCTCGGTCCCTGCCCGTGGAAAACCAGGGCCGAATTTCTCAGCGATGCCAGCGGCGCCCGCCTTTCAGAATTACGCGGTCTCCTGGCTGGCACGGTTCCCCTCCAAGCGAAATACGCCGCCATGCGGCTCGACTCCGCCCTCCCGAAAATGCTCGATGCCGCCCCGGCCGGCGATCGGGCCAAAGTCGAAGCGAACTTCAGACGTGTGGCTGCGGAGCCGCTCGGATACTACGCCCTGATGGACTATGTGAATTTTAAGGGGGAGGGGATCAAACTTTCAGAGAGATATGGCGGAAGCGGATGGGGGCTCCTCCAGGTGTTGACAAAAATGGATTCTGCCGGGCCTGCGCTTCCGGCATTCGTCCGCTCCGCAGACGCGGTTCTGGCGCTTCGTGTGAAAAACTCGTCCCCTGAAAGGAACGAGGCAAAATGGCTTCCCGGATGGCGCAACCGGCTGAAAACATATTTGGAATGAGCAAGGACGACATCATCACAGTATTGGAGAACATCGCGCGGTTGCTCGAACTGAAAGGGGAGAATCCGTTCAAGGTCCGCGCCTATACCAATGCTGCCCGGGCTTTGGAAACGCTTTCCGAGCCGCTTGAAAAGCTTGTTGAGGAAGAGCGCCTCGGGGAGGTCGAAGGGCTCGGCAAGGCGACCTCGGAAAAGATCGCGGCGCTCGTGCGTGATGGAAAACTCGAATACTACGACCGTCTCGCTGATGAGTTTCCGCCGGACATCCTGAGCCTTTTTGAACTCCAGGGGCTCGGCGCTAAGAAAATCAAGGTGCTGTGGGATTCGCTGCAGGTTCATTCAATCACAAAACTCGAACGCGCGTGCAAATCCGGAAAGGTTGCTGAACTGCCGGGGTTCGGGGCAAAGACCGCAGCCAATATCCTGCAGGCGATCGAGCACAACAAAACACACTCCGGCCAATTCCGGATCGGCGACGTGGCCGGGCTCGCCGAAAGCCTGCTCGACGACCTCCGCGGCCACCCGCGTGTGACGCAGGCCCAGATCGCGGGTAGCTATCGCAGAAAAAAGGAAATCGTCCGCGATCTCGATTTCATCGTCTCCACCCGCCACCCTGCCGAGGTTTCGGACTTTTTCACAGCCCACCCGCTGGTGGAATCGATCCTTGCCAAAGGGGCAACAAAATCCAGCGTGATCCTGAAGTCCGGGATCCAATGCGATCTGCGCGTCGTCACCGGTGTGGAGTATCCGTTTGCGCTCGCGTATTTCACAGGCAGCAAGGAACACAACGTGCGGATCCGCTCCCGGGCGCTCACCCGCGGATGGTCGCTTAATGAATATCGATTCAGCGAGGCGGAGGGCCGCGAGTTGAAGGAGCCGCTCCCGGAGGTTCACGAGGAGAGCGACATCTACAGCGCCCTGGGCCTTGATCCTGTCGTGCCCGAACTCCGTGAAGACCGCGGCGAAATCGAAGCCGCCGAGGCGCGATCCCTGCCGCATTTGATCGAATGGCAAAATTTACGCGGTACGTTCCACAATCACACAACCGAGAGCGATGGCCGTGCCACCCTGGAGGATATGGCCGCCGCGGCCAGGGAACTTGGGTTGGAATATCTGGGAATCGCCGACCACAGCAAAAGCTCGTTCCAAGCGCACGGGCTGGATGAGGTCCGGCTGGCCGAACAGGTTAAAAACATCCGCGCTCTCAGCGATGATTCCCTGCATCTATTTGCCGGCACAGAATGCGATATCCTCAAGGACGGAAGCCTCGATTTTCCGGATGATGTCCTCGCCTCGCTGGACTATGTGGTCGCAAGCATCCATTCCTCATTCACCCTTTCCGAGGCGGAGATGACGAAGCGAATCATCCGTGCCATCAGCAACCCGTTTGTGACAATGCTGGGGCACCTCACAGGCCGCCTTCTGCTGACCAGGGAGCCATACCAGGTGAACATCCCGGCCATCATCGAGGCTGCGGCCGAGACCGGAACGATCATCGAGCTGAATGCGAATCCCCGCCGCTTGGATATGGACTGGCGTTGGTGGCCGCTCGCGAAGGAGAAAGGAGTCAGATGCTCGATCAACCCTGATGCCCACTCCACCGAAGGGCTCCAAGATCTGATCTTTGGAATCGGCTCCGCCCGGAAAGGCTGGCTGACGAAAGAGGACGTGATCAACACGCGCCCCCTCCGGCAGGTCCTCCCGCTTCTTTCAGCCAAGCGGGACCGCCTCCGCTGACCGGAAAGGGTGTGCTCCCTTTATCAGCGAGTCCCGTGGGAGGTTCCCGGGTTAATCCGTTTGCCCTGGAAAACGGGGCTTGTGGCACAGCCTGGGAAGAAGTAGTCCTTTCACTCATCGGTCCTCATAGCTCAAGTGGATAGAGCAGGGCTCTCCTAAAGCTCAGATGGTGGTTCGACTCCACCTGGGGACATTTTTCGGCTTTCCACCGGCTCTCCACCAAACAATGGGGAGATTCTATTCCTGCGGGGGTGGCTCGATCTTTTGCAGTGGCCGGACGGGCGAAGTGTTCAGTGTTCTGACGCGCTCGTGAATTCCCGGCGCGATTTCCGGCTGCTTTTCATAGGCTGCGGCAAACATTTCGAGTCGGGCGTCGATGTTGTCCACGAAGTGCAGGAGAGCGGCTTCAGGGGTTTTGGGCTCGACCGGAGAACCGAATTGGAGCTCTCCGTGATGGGCTGCCACCAGGTGGAGCAGGTGCAGGCGGACGTCCTCCGAAGCGGGCACGAGAGATTTCCATTCTTCCAGCGGAAGTTTCCTCCATAATGCATTGACCAGTTCGACGCCGATGCTGATGTGGCCGAGCAGTTCGCCCCTGATTTCCCGCGGCATCTCGAATCCGAGTTCCGGCGGACACATTTCCCAGAGTTTTCCAGAGTCGTGGAAGAGGACTCCGGAGAGGAGCAGATCCCGGTTCAAGTGGGAATAGACTCCACAGAGTGCAGCTGCGGAGCGCATCATCTGCGCGGTATGCCGGAGGAGCCCGCCACGATGGGCGTGGTGGTTGAACCGTGCCGCGGCAGCTCTCTGAAACCGCTCGCCGTGTTCGGACAGGAAGATTTTGCAGAGTGCGTTCAACCGGGGGTCTGCCATCGAATCGGCTATTTCCTGCAGGTAGGCAAGATCCCGTTCAACTGCTGCGGCGGTTTGCGGGGATCCGGCAAAAAGTTCCTGAGCCTCCTCCGGAGTGAGCGGCCGCATCCGCCAGCGCCGGCCATCAAGACCAAAGGAACCGTTGATCAGGAATTCGCCCTCGATCTCCACACATGTTCCCCTATCCGTTTCCTCGCAGGAGTCAAAAGCCGCTGTGTCGGTCCAGGCGCGCAGCGTCAGGGCATCCGTGGAATCCCGCAGCTTGAGCTCCCAAAATGGTTTGCCGTTTGCGGATTCCTTTTTGTTGATCTCGTCGACCTGCCCGCGAATCCGTCCGTTCAGAGATCCGGTCCGGCAGTCCTGTCTGAGTTGCGAAATCGGGCGATAAGGCATCGGTGGCATGGGGCGAAGAATGGCGATTTGTGAGCCGGTTTGTCGAGCACCACATGGCGGCCTGCCGGCGCAAAGGTGCATGGCGGATTTTCGTGCAAAAAAATCATTGGAGGGAAACGCTTCGTCGCTTCCAACAATTTCGGCGACGACGAAGCGTCGCCCTCCCCAGGAGGGGATTTTTGTCCAGCCCTCCGCCGCGATGCAGCCAGATTGGATCAGTAACGGACAAATCCGGATTTTCAAGTAGAGTCATTTCCATGTCGTCACTAAGAATTGGGATTGTCGGTGCCTCGGGATTTATCGGCCGCACTCTGCGGGAGCTGGCGTTGACTGCAGGAGACGAGGTGGTTTGTTTTTCGAGGCAGGAACGCCCGGGCTTCCAGGTTTTCCGCGACGCGGCCGATCTGGATGGTCTCGACGCGATCGTCAACCTCGCAGGCCGGTCAATACTCGGGCTCTGGACGCCAGCGCGGCGGAGGGAAATCCTCGAGAGCCGGGTTCAGGGGACACGGAGGATCGTCCATGCGATAACAGCAAACAAATCGTCCGTCCGCATGCTGGTGAATGCTTCAGCGATTGGATTCTACGGCGATACGGGCGACAGTCTGGTTGACGAAGCAGCTCCACAAGGGAAGGGGTTCCTGGCGGAAACCTGCCAGGCTTGGGAGGCTGCCGCATCAGGGGCGGAACCGGCGGGAGTTCGGGTGGTATGCATCCGCATCGGATTTGTTATAGGGAATGGAGGGGCCATGGGATTGGTCCGTCCGGTCTTCCGCCTGGGGCTCGGCGGACGGCTGGGATCCGGAAAGCAATGGATGAGTTGCATTCATGTTGAGGATGTCGCGGGAATGATTCTCTGGGCACTTCACAGGGAGGATGTCAGCGGTCCATTGAATGCAGTGATGGAGCAGCCTGTGACGAATGCGGAGTTCACAAGTGCCGTGGCGGCCAGCGTCCACCGCCCCGCGATTTTTCCAGCTCCGGCATTTCTTCTGAAAGCCGTGCTGGGAGACCTGTCCCACATCCTTCTCGACAGCGCTCGAGTCGTTCCAGGCGTTGCGCAGAACGCCGGATACACCTACCGGTTCACCACGCTCCCGGAGGCTCTCCAGTCGCTCGCGAGCTGAAAAAAGCCGGCGACCCGTGACGCGACATAGTCGAACCCTTGGATATCACCGAGGATGGCGTTCGCTTCCCCGTGCAGCTCAAAGCACGGCACTTTTTCACGGGTGTGGTCGGTGCCTTTCCACGTCGGATCGTTTCCGTGATCCGCCGTGATCATGACGAGATCCTCGCTGCGGATGGAATTCAAAAAACCGCCCAGCCAGAGATCGAATTCCTCGAGCGCGAGCGCATAGCCTTGCGTGTCACGCCGGTGCCCGAACAGCATGTCGAAGTCAACGAGATTGGCGAAGAGCAGGCCCTTCTTTCCTGTATCCCAAAGCCTTTGGATCGTCTCCATCCCATGCCGGTTCGAGGTCGTTGGATGGGATTCGCTGATGCCGCTCCCGGCAAAGATGTCGGAAATTTTTCCGATCCCTGTGACTGGGACTCCGGCATCTTCCAGCGCATTGAGAACGGTGCGCGGCGGGGTGAGCGAAAAATCATGCCGGTTCGGCGTGCGTATCCATGCGCCGTTCGTTCCGCAGAACGGCCTGGCAATCACCCTTCCAACCCCCTCCGCATACTCGCGTGCGATTTTGCAGATCCCGTAGAGGCGTTCGAGCGGGATCACGTCTTCATGCGCGGCGATCTGGAGGACTGAATCCGCGGAGGTGTAGAGGATCGGATTCCCGGTCCGCACATGCTGCTCGCCAAGCCTGGAAAGAATCTCTGTTCCGCTGGCGGCGATATTCCCGATGAATCTGACCCCGGCCGCTTTTTCGATGGCATTGACCAATTCGGGCGGGACTGACCCGTAGGTCCGGAATGGTTGGTCGAGCACAACTCCCTCGAGTTCCGAGTGACAGGTTGTGGTATCCTTGCCGGCGGAAAGTTCGGTGAGGACGCCAGCGCTTCCGGTCTGAGGGGTTTCCGCCATCCTGCCTGCGGAGATGGCGAGCGCCGAGTCGAGCCCGATCCTCCGCAGGTTCGGGAGAGCCAATCCCGGGCATCCCTGCAGGATGTGACCGAGCGTATTTGAGCCCTCATCACCGTAAGCCGCCGCATCGGGTGCATGACCAACCCCAACGCTGTCGAGCACCAGGACCAGTGAGCGGAGATTCACAGGCAAAGACTCACTGCATCCCCCTGAGGATGTCACCACTAATTTTCCGGGAGCGCACCTTTTCAGCCATGGACCGAAAAACGTGCGATCGCGCTGCCCTATGCCGTGGGGGTGGCCTGCGGGGTAGCTGCTCCGCCCTTTTTGTGGTGTCCCTTGCGTTCGGATTTTGCCTGCTTGAGCAAGGCGGCCTGTTCCGGTGTAAGGATCGCTTCAAGCTGCGTCCGGTTCGCTTCGCGCAGGCCCTTGACCTGGTCTTTTTTCTGCTCCGGGGTGAGTGCCGCATTCGAGCGGATGGCATCCAGTTTTGAGCGCCTGTCCGTTCTGAGAGCCTCGAACCTGGCTTTTTGATCCGGAGTGAGATTGAGGGCAGCTGTGCGGCCGCCACCGTCATGCTTGCGGTGATTTTTCTCGGAGCAGTCCTTGGACCCGGTTGGCGCCGGGGACGGGGCTGGCGTCTGGGCAACGGAGACGGCCGTGGTTGTGGCGAAGGCAACCGCCGCGATGATTGTGAGAGTGGTTTTCATTGCTCATCCAACCGTGAAAATTGCCAAAAGTTCCGGGAAATCTGCCCCCCATGAGTTTTTGACTTCAATCCCATGGCGGCGGAGGTGGGCGACGACCGGGCTTTCAATCCATATATTCTTCCGATACATCAGGGCCTGATAATGAACAAAAATGCAAAAATCTTCGTGGCCGGTCACCGCGGTATGGCGGGAAGTGCCATCGTCCGGAGCTTGAAGGTCCATGGGTATGAGAATCTGCTTTTGCGGACGAGGGGGGAGCTGAACCTTCTTGACGTTCATGCGGTGCAAGCCTTCTTCCAATCCGAGCGTCCGGATATTGTCGTCGATGCGGCCGCACGGGTGGGCGGGATTGTGGCGAACTCCGAGAAACCGGTGGAGTTCCTCGTCGAAAATCTCACGATTCAGAATAATGTGATTTGCGCGGCGGCGGAGCATGGGGTTCAAAAGCTTCTCTTCCTTGGCAGCTCCTGCATTTACCCGAAGCTGGCTCCGCAGCCGATCCCGGAGAGCGCGCTTCTCACAGGGCCACTTGAGCCAACGAACGACGCCTACGCCCTGGCCAAAATCGCAGGGATAAGGCTTTGTCAGGCCTATGCCGGTGAATACGGGAAAAACTTCATCTCTGCGATGCCGACGAACCTTTATGGCCCGAATGACAATTTCGATCTCCGGACCTCGCATGTTTTGCCAGCGTTAATCCGGAAGGTTCACGAGGCGAAGGCCGGCGGAGTCGCCGAGGTCCCGATCTGGGGAACCGGGAGTCCACGGCGGGAGTTTCTCCACGTCGATGACTTGGCCGATGCCTGTGTTTTCCTGCTCGAAAATTACGATTCGCCCGGGATCATCAATATCGGCTGCGGCGAGGATGTGACGATCCGGGAACTTGCGGAAACGGTCTGCGAGGTGCTCGAATACAGGGGAGGGCTGGTGTTCGACGCTTCCAAACCTGATGGGACGCCGCGCAAGCTGCTCGATATGCAGAAACTTTTCTCGCTCGGTTGGCGTCCAAAAATCCCGCTGCGCGAAGGAATCCGGAACGCCTACGATTGGTTTTTGGGCTCGCTGCCAAAGGTCTGACGAGGCCCGACCGGACCGATTCTGCTGGAGTTAACCCACTCGCTTCCGCCCATCCAGTAATCCCGCGGCTGCTTAATCGGGCGGCGAAATCCCTGAGGCGCCAGCATTCCATTCCCGCTGGCCCTTGCTTACAAAACTTTGATGCGGCCGCATCAAAGTTTTGTGCACCCGATCCACCCAGGTTTTGGCTGGCACGCACTTTTGGCGTCCCCCCAATGTCGTCCTGGGAGGAGGCATGGGAAGGCTGCCCATGCGTGATTTGCCGACAACCAGCGGGATTCCGGTGGGGCCCATCGCGGATAAGCCGTCTGAATTGATCGGGATCCCTGCTCTCAGCGGCGAATATTCTCACAAGAATCTTGCATGAAATCCGCAGGCGGATTGTTTAGTGGGATGGACCTTACGCCCGTCACGATTCTCACCGGCTTTCTGGGAGCCGGAAAGACCACGCTTCTGAACCGCATCCTCACCGAGGAGCACGGATTGCGGATAGCAGTCATTGAAAATGAATTCGGCGAAATCGGGATCGATCATGAGCTGGTGATCAACGCCGATGAGGAGATCTTCGAGATGAACAACGGGTGCATCTGCTGCACCGTGCGGGGCGACCTGATCCGGATCCTTGGGAACCTCATGAAGCGCCGGGAGAAGTTCGACCACATCCTCATCGAGACGACCGGTCTCGCCGACCCCGGGCCGGTCGTGCAGACATTTTTTGCCGATGATGAAATGAAGGAGAAGCTTTTCGTCAACGCGGTGGTGACCGTTGTGGATGCGAAGCACATCCTTCTGCACCTCGACGACAGCGATGAGGCGCGTGAGCAGATCGCGTTTGCGGATGTGGTATTGCTCAACAAGTGTGATCTCGTCCCGCCGGAGGATCTCGATAACCTTGAGAACCGGATCCGCTCGATGAACGCGCTGGCGAAGATCCACCGGACGACGAATGCCGGGATCGAAATCGAAAAGGTGATGGATGTCGGAGGGTTCAATCTCGACCATGCGATGGAGGTCAATCCCCACTTTTTAGAGGAGGGGCACCACCACCATCATGACAGCCATGTGTCCAGTGTCGGAATCGAAGCGGAAGGGGACTGCGACGGGAAAAAACTCAACGAGTGGCTGAGCACGACCGTGCGGGAGCAGGGGGTTGATATTTTCCGGATGAAGGGGGTCTTCGCTCTCAAGGGCGGTCCCGACCGGATCATCTTCCAAGGCGTTCACATGATCATGGATGCCGCCAATGGCGGGCCTTGGGGAGAGCGTCCGCGCAAGAACACGCTTGTCTTCATCGGGCGCAATCTCGACCGCGCCGCCCTCAATGCCGGATTCCGGAAATGCCTCGCGTGAAGCAGATCGGAGAAGTTAAAGCGGACGACAACATCGTCGGTCTGGCTTGGGATGGAGACTCGCTGGCCGCGACGCCTTCGACCGGCGGGATTCTGATTCTCGATGCCGCAAGCCGGGAGGTCGCCACGCTGGCCGGACACGGGCTCGGCAACGGCGAGTCTGCATGGTTCGGAAACTCGCTGGCGACCTGCGGGTTCGATGGAAAAATCCGATGGGCGGGGCGGGAGATCCATGCAGGACGCGGAATCATCGAGCGGGTGAAGATCAGTGCGGACGGAAAGCTTCTCGGGGCTGGTCAGGGAAAGGCGATGCTGGTCTTTGATCACCATGGGAATCCGGCTCCGGGACTGTCCGGCCTTCCCACGTCGGTTGCCGATTTCGCCTGGGATCCGACTGATTCATCGCGGGTTGCCATCGTCGGCGCCGGCGGGGCACGGATGTGGAAATTCGGCGGGAGCGAGCCCTTCGCGCGCTTTGACTGGGGCGGCGCGAGCCTGCGTGTGGAGTGGAGTTCGTGCGGGCGATGGCTGGTGACGGCTGACCAAACGGCGAGCGTGCACATCTACGATTTCACACGCGACTACCCGCTGCACATCCAGGGATACGAGACCAAGGTCCGGGCGATGGCATTTTCCGCCGATGGCGAGCGGCTCGCGACAGGTGGAGGTCCGGTTATCACGATCTGGCCCTGCACGGGAGAAAAGGGCCCCGAGGGCGTCACGCCGATCCAACTCGACGGCCATGACGGCGAGGTTTTGGCCGCCGCATTTTCACCGAAGACCGGACAACTCGCCACTGGCGATGGAACAGGCATGGTTCTCATTTTCACATTCGAAGGCGACAAGGCCTTACGGAAGCGGCTGCGTCTCGATGCCGGGATCAGCGCCCTCGCCTGGCATCCGAAAAAAGACTGGCTGGCCGTCGGCAGGGAAGACGGTGCCGTGTCCATATTGTCCCTTGAGCCCTGAGGATGGACGCCATCCAGAAAACGCTGAAGAAGACCTTTGGCTACGACAAATTCCGGCCGCTGCAGCGCGAGATCATCGAAGCCTCACTGGCCGGGCGCGACACGTTTGCGCTATTGCCGACCGGCGGGGGCAAGTCGCTTTGTTTCCAGCTTCCCGCACTGCTGCGTGACGGGTTGACGGTCGTGGTGTCGCCGCTGATCGCCCTGATGAAAGACCAGGTGGACCAGCTGGAAGCGGCGGGTGTCGCTGCCACATTCCTGAATTCCTCGCTCAAGGTCGCGGAGTCCAGATCGCGCCTGCGGGGATTGCACGAAGGGAAGTTCCGCCTGCTTTATGCGGCGCCCGAGCGGCTTATGCTCGACAACTGGCAGGAGAATCTCCGCAACTGGAATGTCACCGCTATTGCAATTGACGAGGCGCATTGCATCTCGGAGTGGGGCCACGATTTCCGCCCGGAATACCGCCAAATCGAACGGCTGCGGACGCTGCTCCCGGATGTGCCGGTGACGGCCCTGACTGCAACCGCGACCGAGCGGGTCCGCGAGGACATCGTCCGTCATCTCAAGCTCCGCGACCCGGCGGTTTTTGTCGCCAGCTTCAACCGTCCCAACCTTTCGTATCGGGTGATCCCGAAAGATCAGGGCGTGAAGCAGCTTTCGGAGTTTGTGAGCAGGAGGCCGATGGATGGAGGGATCGTCTATTGCGCGACGCGGGCGACTGCCGACCGGCTTGCGGAGAGCCTGAGCGACCGCGGTTTCCCTGCGCGTCCCTACCATGCAGGGCTCACAGCGGAAGAGCGCGCAACAAATCAGGAGCTGTTTCTCCGGGATGAAGTCAGGATTATCTGTGCGACGATCGCGTTCGGCATGGGGATCAACAAACCGAATGTGCGCTGGGTGATCCACCACGACCTGCCGAAAAACATCGAAGGGTATTACCAGGAAACCGGCCGGGCCGGGCGCGACGGGCTGCCTGCGGATTGTCTGCTCCTTTTCAATCCCGGCGACGCGGCCAAGCAGACGCACTTCATCGAGGAGATGAGCAGTGCGAAAGAGCAACAGATCGCGCGCGAGCAGCTCCGCTTGATGATGCACTACGCGGAATGTCCTTCGTGCCGGCGGCGCGAGCTGCTCAGATATTTCGGGGAAGAGTATTCCGCGCCCTCCTGTGATTCCTGCGACAACTGTCTCGAACCCCGCGAGTCGTACAATGCCACCACCCATGCGCAGAAGCTCCTCTCCTGCGTCTATCGAGTGAGAGAAGCCGGGCGGTTCGGCGTGGGGTTGAACCACCTCATCGAAATTCTCACAGGTGCCGAAACCGAGAAGATCCGCCGCTGGAACCATGACCGCCTGAGCACCTACGGGGTCGGGAAAGAACTGAGCCGCCCTGAATGGGCCTCCATCGGCCGGGAGCTGATCCGCATGGGGCTGCTCGAGCAGGAGAAGGGCGAGTTTCCCACAATCGCATTAACCGAGGACGGCTTCGACGCGCTCAAATCGCGCCGGATCATCTCGCTGACAAAATCGATCGTGAAGAAAAAAACGCCCGTTGTCCGCGCAGGCGAGATCGAATGCGACGAGACGTTGTTCGACCAGCTCCGCAAGCTCCGGAAAAAATTGGCCGACGGGCGAGGGGTCCCCGCCTACGTCATATTCGGAGACAACACGCTTCGGCTGATGGCGAGGCAGTATCCGGAAAAAGTGGACGATCTCCGGGGTATCAGCGGGATCGGGGAGAAGAAGATGGCGGAATTCGGGGAGGCATTCGTTGGCGAGGTTGCAAGCTATCTCGCGACGTATCCCAGGGTGAAATTCTGAGAAGAGAGTCGCCCGGCAGAAGTCCTTCGTTCCATGTAAGCCAGCTCTTGGAATAAATCGGACTTTACGGTTGATCA
>CAZRIL010000088.1:0-22629 GCA_964600115.1 uncultured Chthoniobacter sp.
TATCAATATTGTGGAGCAGCAAGGTCCGGAGCTGCGGCCGGTCCCGGATCAGATCGCGGAGAGTTCCGTTGAGAAGGAGATTCGGGACCTCGAACCAATGCCCGACCGGATGCAGGCACTGGGACGGCAGGTTGTCCCGGTAATCGCTCCCCTCGCCCGCGGCAGAGGCCCAATTCATTAGCGCTGTCTGGACGCTTTCGCGCATCTTCTGCTTCCGTTCGTCGAGGATCTGATGGCGGATTTCCTCATACGAAAACCGGAGATCGCGGACCATGGGAACAAGCCGGAGTCCGATCGATCGCCCGAAAGAAAGGTTCAATGGTCCGGGATATCGGAAGTTCGCATTCGCCCGCAGCGAGTCCTCGATCGGGCCGTGGGTCAGATAGCTTGTTGTAAGAATGTGAGCCGGGTTGGCTCCAAACAACCGCCCGGTCATTTTGGATTTGGCCAGATGCGCTTCGACAAAGCTCCTGTGGCGGCCCGCCAACTTGCAAAACGGGTGAAGTGCCTTCACGACTCCCGCCCCCTCGGTCCAACGGCTTCCGGCACCCGCTGCCAGCGAAACAACGGCGACTTCGCCGTCAGAGAGCGCAGCCTCTCCTTCGGCGCGCTCGGCGTCTCCCGCATCACGGACGCTGCTCAAAATTTCATCCGGCAAAACATCCTCGATCAGCGTTGAGGCCGGAAGGCGGTTCTGGGAAAGCCCGGTGAGGCCGGCCCGGAGGTCCGACCGGACCCTCTCGTGGGCCTCGGGATCGAATCCGTATTGCGAAAGCAGTTCATCAAGCGACCCGGAGTCGCCGGCCAGGGTCACATCGTCCTGCGGCAACAAATTCCGGACCAGCGGTTCGATTGTCCGGCGGAGACTTTCATCCACCGCCGCCATGGCGCCGTAGAGGCCGGCCTCGATCCGCCTCGCGGCGGGAAGCGATCTTGGATCCGCGCGCAAAAGCGTCGGGATCATCAGCGGGTAATAGGCCGGAGGCATGAGCGCGTTCCGCCCGACGAGCAATTTCGACGCGGAGCCGTTTTCGTTGATGGCAAACCGGTAGACCACCGGCTCCATGGCGAAAGGAAGCGAGTGGCCGAGTTCGCTTTTCAGCGAGGAAAGGATCCTCTGCATGCGCAGGCGTGCCTCTGCAGCCCGCGAGGGATGAAAAATAAATCCCATCCCGCCTCCTGACATCCCACCCAGCATCCAGAACCCCCAGAAATCCTCACCGAACTCTTTCCTGGCAGCCGCAATCGCCTTCTCCGTGAACAAGGTGGTGGCCCACGGGATAATCGCCTGAAGGGGACCAAAAAAGTGCTCCGTGGTCAGGGCTCCGAGCGACCGGATATCGCCGGCCTTCAGCGCGGCGAGGATCTCATCAAACATCCTCATCGATTCCGCGCGGGCGGCCCATTCCCTGCCGGAGCGGAGCAGGTATTTTTCCGTCACCATCTCGAGAATCGGCCCCACGTTCTGGGCCATTCCCCCATGAACAAGCACCAGGCTGTCCTGCAGTTTTTGGCGGGTCTCCAAGCTCACTTCTCCGGTCCCGAGAATCCGGTGTGCTGGAAGAAGTCTCCCGCGGCTGATACCGAATTCCGGATCACCTTCCTGTGCCTCGCAGCCGCAGATGATTTTGATTCCAGGCCAGACACCGCCCGAGTCCTGCCAGCCGCCGCCGGAGCCTCCGAGCCATTCTCCGAGAATCGCACGGGCCGCCACGATCCGGCGCTCGGATTCCTGGAGCGGTCCGGTGAGGGAGGCCGTCTGGCCAGTGGCCCTCATACAGACGGCAATCAGCGAGCCGAGCAGGTTGGTCGAAACAGCCAGCCGGGAGCCCTTGGGAATGTTGTTCACCGTGCTGACCAGTTCGAACCCGTGCCCCGGACCGACAACCCTTGCGAGCAGTTCCGACAGCCGAGTGCCGGATCCCTCCATCCCGATCGGAATCAATCCCGAGGCGATCACCGCGGACTTGAGAAGGCCGAGATAGTCTTTGGCAAAATGAAACATCTCGCCGAGATCGGTGATGTCGGCGGTCGCGCCAAGGTCCACGCTTGTAAGGCGGATGACCGGTTCATCGATGATCCGGAATGCCCCGGAGACGGGCGGTGCCGGTAATTCGCCTCCGGACTCCAGCGCGAGGTCAATCGACACATTGAGAACCCGTGCCCCCTCCGGATAATCCATCCCGAGAAAGAATATATCGCTCCAAGCGCTATGCGATAGATCCATCCGGACGGCGGTCTGCTCGAACAGAATCGGGAATGGCATCCCCTCAGGACGGGTTTTGAGAAAGGCATCAATCCGCAACGGATGCGTGGAGGGGTGGCCGCAACGGAACATCCACTGGTTCCCGCGGACGGAGCGCACGCTGCGCCTGACCTGGTCGGCGAGATTCTGCAGACCAAGCTGGTAAAAGGCCTGCGCAAGACCACTGCACAAAGCATCGTCCGGAATCCCCTGGCCTGCGGCGGCAAGCAGTTCGTCGATCGCCTCGGGAAATCTCCGGTCGAGCAGGTGGTTGTGGACGCCGGCGGGGATCAGGCCGGGTGCGTCCGCCTGCAGGAGTCCGGGCAGAAAGAACCGGCAGATGGCATAGAGAAAGAACAGAGCCCTCACACGGTGGTAAAGGTTTCCAGACTCCCGGCGGAAGGCATCGATCTCCAGACAGGCATCCCACAGCTCCCGGGAGCTCAGTCCGCGGGCCAGTTCTTCAACGGGTGTGTTCCGGACCTGCGCGTCCGGGGAAACGATGGCTTCAAGGAATCGCGACATGGCTCAGCGGATATCGGCCAGCAACGAAACAATCTGAGCGAGAATTTCCCCGCGCTGTTCGCCGTCCAATGCCAGCGCCAACTGCGCGGTAAGAAGGCCATAACGTTCGTCGAGGTCATAACGTCGGCCTTGGAGTTCAACCGCCAGATGACGCTCTTTCCCGTCGAGAGCCTCCAGCGCGGATGCCAGGCTGACCGCCCGCGGATCCGGCCCGGTCTTCAGCAGGTCGCCAAGAATGGTCACCACCAACGGGCTCAGGACATGCATTCCGAAAAAGCAGAGATAGTGAGCCATCCTCAATCCGGGCACGGTCAACTGCTGCTCCGCCTGCGTCGGTGTCGGCTTCTCGATGACGCTCTCGACCTCGTAAATTCCTGAACGCCCGTCAAAAAGCCTTCCGCCCACCGCCCCGAACGCCGACAGGTTGCTCTCGTGCGTGGACTGAACCGCACTCACCACGCAGCGCTCGGCCGCCGCCGTCTCCACCAGTTGCCTCGCGCAGGATTTTGCGGGATCGCGGCTGATGTAAAGATGGTCGCTGACCATGAGCAAAAAATGATCGCTCCCCAGAAAATCCCTCCCGCGAAAAATCGCGTCCCCGTATCCCGCAGGGTTCTCCTGTTCGATAAATGTCAGCCGTTTGGCATGGTCGCCTGAGGCTCTGTGATACAGCTCCGCATCGCCAGGGCTGACGACAATCCCACTCGACTCGATCCCTGCGGAAACCGCCTCCTCGATGAGTTGGGTGAGGACGGATCGCGGATAGCCCTCACGGTCCACGATGGTTTGCAGGGGGAGCTGCCGTTGATTGCGTCCGGCGGCAGTGATCAGGGCCTTCGAAATCGTCATCGGAACGACATTATCACAGCAGGTTTCATCCTGACGAGGAAAACGCGCAGGATCCGCCAGGCGCGTCGCTGACGGGATCCACCAAGCGGCAGATGCCGAATTTCCTTGCCCCGGGGATTTTACGCACCTTAGGATGCAGCGCTCTGGCACAAAGGATTGCCAGCATATCGGGCCGTGGCTCAGCTTGGTAGAGCGCCTGCCTCGGGTGCAGGAGGTCGCGAGTTCGAATCTCGCCGGCCCGATTTTTTACACGAATGGAGACAACTCTTCTGGTTTTGGCCGCCGGCATGGGCAGCCGCTACGGCGGACTAAAACAAATGGATCCGGTCGGGCCGACCGGAGAAACTTTGCTGGACTATTCGGTCTTCGATGCTGTTCGCGCCGGTTTTTCACGGGTGGTTTTTGTTATCCGGAGAGATTTCGAGGAGGAGTTCAGGGAAAAAGTTGGAAGCCGTTTCGAAGACCGGGTTGATGTGGGTTACGTGTTCCAGCAACTCAATGATTTGCCCGAGGGGTTCGATGTCCCGGATGGCCGGGAAAAACCCTGGGGCACCGGGCACGCGGTCTGGTGCGCCAGAACGGCGGTGGATTCGGCGTTTCTTGCGATCAATGCGGACGACTTCTATGGATCCGGCGCGATCGCGGGAGTCGGCAGCTTTCTGGCAAACCAGGACCTGAACAACACCCGCTACTGCATGGCCGGTTACAGGCTCGCCTCGACCCTCTCACCAAGCGGCCATGTCTCGCGCGGGGTTTGCGAGGTCTCCGGCCAGAACGAGCTCGTCCACATCCGGGAGTTCACGCGGATCGAAAGCACTCCACTCGAGATCGTGAATCAGGAAGACGGCACCCGTTTCACGGGGGACGAGCTGGTCTCCATGAACTGCTGGGGGTTCACACCAGCGGCGTTTGCAGGGCTCGAAGACCTGTTCAGCACATTTCTCACGAAGCACGGAGCTGCGGAAAAATCCGAGTTCTATATCTCGGAGGCCATCGCCAATCTGATCCAGGCCGGCAAAGCCGATGTCAGCGTTCTTCCCGTCACGAGCCAATGGTTCGGGGTCACCTACCGCGAGGACAGGCCGATTGTTGTTGAGGCGCTTGCCGGCCTTGTCGCCTCGGGCCAATATCCCTCCCCACTCTGGTCCTGAATTTACCAGCCTTATGCCAAAAATCACTGGGTTCCACCACACTGCGATCCGGAGCACCGACTTCGATGCCAGCGTTCGCTTTTATGAAAATGTCCTCGGCCTCAAAACCAGGATTACCTGGGGAGAACCCGGCAAGCGGGCGATCATGATCGATGCCGGCGATGGAAATTACATCGAGATCTTTGAATCTACCGAATCCCTCCGCGGAAACGAGGCAACGATTTTGCATTTCGCCCTCCGCACCGACGATTGTTCCGCCATGCTCGAAGCCGCCCGCAAGTCCGGCGCAGAGGTGACCGTGGAGCCGAAGGAGGTGACGATTAATTCCAGCGCGGGCCCGGTCCCGGTAAAGATCGCATTTTTCAAAGGACTGGATGGCGAGATCATCGAACTTTTTGAAAATGCCGTGCTCTAGCATCATTCGGACCGGTTTCCCCGGCCTGCTGGCTGCGATGCTGCTGAGCGGCTGCGCAGGAACAGGCCATGTGTCACGCAGCCCGTGGAAGGTCTCATCCACAAAGGAGTTCGTGGCCGGGACGCCTCCCCCTCCCCCGGTCAATTCCGCAGCAATGCGCAAGGGTCTGCGGGACATTATCGCGATGCAGGCGGATGCCAACCCGCAGAAAATTGCCAGTGCCCGGTGGACATACGAATTCTCGGTCTTTACATTCAGCCTTGCGCTCGGGCCGTCGTTCACGGCGGAAAAATATCCGGTCACCGCACGCTTCTTCCGAAGACTGAATGCCCTCGTTGCCAGCGTGAATGATGGCGTGAAGGATTTTTACCGCTCGCCGCATCCATTCCAGGTGGACAAGCGAGTGAAGCGCTTTGTCATTGCGGTTCCCGGGTATGACTATCCAAGTTTTCACGCAGCCCGCTGTGCGGTTTTTCAAAGGGTTCTGGCGATGCTGGATCCCGCAAGGAAGCCGGAGTTCCAGGCTGCCTCGGACAGGATCGAGGAGGACAGGGTGTTCGCCGGCGAGCATTTCCCGTATAGCATTGAGGCGGGAAGACACCTCGGTGAGAGGATCTTTACAGAATTGGCGAGGGATCCGAACTTCCGCGCGGATGTTGCTGCGATGAAATCCTCCGAATGGACTCCCCCACCCGACTCAAGGAACAGCTTCCAGGCCGGGGCTAAACCTGCTCCGAGGCAATAACCTTCATGCCGGCGACCCCGGCTCCTGACTCGTAGGCATCCAGTTCTTTGACCCGGCGTGCATGGCGGCCGCCTTCGAAAGGGGTCCTGAGCCAGATATCCAGGATCTGAAGCGCGATCTCGATGGAGATCATCCGCTGGCCGATGGAAAGGACGTTCGCATTATTGTGCCGGCGGGAGAGCTCGGCGGTCTCATCATTCCAGCAGAGTGCACAGCGCACGCCCTTGACCTTGTTTGCAGCCATGGCCTCGCCGTTGCCCGATCCGCCGAGAACGATTCCCCGCTCCGCCTCTCCCCGCGCAACCGCCTCAGCTGCAGGGATGATATAAAGCGGGTAGTCGGTGCTCTCCGCCGAATGGGTTCCGTGGTCGATGACCTCGTGCCCGGAGGCTTTCAAGTGCGCGACGAACCGCTCCTTGTATTCAAATCCTGCGTGATCGCTGCCAATGCTGATTTTCAATGTGTGTGGGCGGGTTCGGGTTGGTCGGAATACGGGGCCTGCGCTTCGAGACCGAGGTCCTTGAGAAGCTCGCGATCCTGATCCACACAGGGATTGCCGGCAGTCAGAAGCTTCTCCCCGTAAAAAATCGAGTTCGCGCCCGCGAAGAAACACAGCGCCTGCCCTTCACGCGAAAGGAGCGACCGGCCGGCCGAGAGGCGGATTTTTGCCTTCGGCAGCACGATCCGCGAGGTTGCGATCAATCGGACCAGCTCAAAGACGTCGATCGCGGGAGTGTTGGCCAGAGGGGTTCCCGGCATCGGCATCAGGCAGTTGATCGGCACACTCTCCGGCGCCGGGTCAAAATTGCAGAGCACTTCCAGCATCCTCAGCCGGTCCTGGATCGTCTCGCCCATACCGATAATGCCGCCGCAGCAGACGCTGATTCCGGCGCGCTGGACAGAGCCGATCGTGTTCAGACGATCCTCGAACGTGTGCGTGGTCACGATCTGGGAGTAATGCTCCGGCGAGGTATCGATATTGTGGTTATAGGCGGTCAGTCCGGCCTTTTTGAGTTCCTGCGCCTCCTCATCACCGAGCTGTCCCAGGGTCACGCAAACCTCCATTCCGAGCCGGCTGACCTCACGCACGGTCTGGATCATCTGTTCAAATTTTTTATCCCCTTTGTGGACCCCTTTCCAAGCAGCCCCCATGCAAAAACGTGTGGACCCGTTGGCCTTTGCCATCTGCGCGATGGGGAGCACCTCCTCCGTCGTCATCAGGTTCTCCCTCTCCAGGCCCGTATCGTATCGGGAACTCTGCGCGCAATACCCGCAGTCCTCGCTGCAACCTCCGGTTTTCACGCTCAGCAATGTGCAAAGCTGAACTTCGTTCTTGTTCCAAAATTCCAAATGCACCCGGCGGCTTTCCTGAATCAGGTCAAAAAGCGGACGGTGGTAGATTTGCTCGAGTTTTTCCAATGTCGGTATCACAACGCACGCATATCTAGCTTCAGGATGCACGGGAGTCAACTGGTCAGCCATCCAATCCTCCGCTCACAGAGCTTCGCAAACATGCGAAAGGGAAACCCAGGGGAAAAGAATCCATTGACGAAACCCGTTCGTTGGATAATAAATTTGTCCTCTCGCGCGGGTGTAACTCAGTTGGTAGAGTGCAACCTTGCCAAGGTTGATGTCGCGAGTTCGAGTCTCGTCACCCGCTCTCCCCCCATTTTGGGGCTCTCCACCAAACAATGGGGATGAGGGTCATTGTTGATGTTGTTGGTTAGCCGCACTGAGCGATAACGCGCAGGCGGTAGTTGTTGAAGTTTTTGAAGCCGTAAGCACGGCGTTGGATGAGCTTCATCTTGCGATGGAAGCCCTCTGTGATGCCTTTTGGTTGCCTGTCACTTGCACTCCAGCAGTCCGTTTCCCGAAGAATATGCGACCTGATCTCTGCGAAATCGGATTCACGACACATGTGCACTGCAAACACATGATTTTGCAAAATCCAACTTTGTATGAAAATGTCAATTGTTTGAGCGATATAGCTATGGCTTGAAGTCCGAATTTAAGCGATGCTGATCGATGAAATTTCTCCCCTTAGAAATGCTGTGCCATCCCACATGGAAACCCTTCAGGGCTTTCGATTTCCCTGTGTGCCTGCAATCGGTGACAATCTGGGCTTTACTCCTCGCGCTGAGTTCAATTTGCAGGGCGGATCCCCTGCTGGACCTCGCGCTGGATGACCCCGGGAACCTGCTTTCATCTTATCCTGAGGGCGCATCCGAGCTTCCCCGTTCATTTTTATCAAGCACGGCGACAATCGCTTCCGGATTCGGAGGCCGGGCCCTGCCGCAAATCACGGCAGGCCCGCCTGGCGAGACACCGACGAGGCCGGGAGAGGTCAGAGTCCAAATGGCGAAGGAGCCTTCGCTGGGGAATAAATCGTTCTTCCGGGCCACCTTGCTGGACAACCCGTCAACGAGAAGCGTGGGCGTGGGAATTCTGACGGACAGCACGCTCCCTATCCGGAAAATGATCTCCTATCAGGACCAGACGACAAAATTGGATGGTGCACTCGATTTCTTCTTCCGCCTGAACTCCAACAACGAACCTCCAAAACTCACCGTCTCAACAAAGGTTGCACAAATGGGAGTGATCCTTGGATCAAATGAAGTCACCCGCAAAATGTTCCTGAAGATTTTTACCGCCGGCAAGTCCCTCGACACAAATGGCGATAGAGCCGGCGACAAGGCAGGCATTGAAAAACAATTCGATGCACCTCTCGAGAACGATGCCATTTACCACGCAGCTCTCAATTTCCGGACAGCTGCAGATGGTTCTCTCATAGTGGATTTCTGCCTTCAGCATGGAACAGGCCCAATGGTTGCCAACTCATCGATTGTCGCCTCTATCGATTCCTTCTGGCTTGCAGAGGATCAGTCTCCATCCACTGAAAAAATTTCGATCCAGCTGGGACGAAGTGCAACATCCAGTCAAACTCTGGATATTGCGGCAATGCGCGTCTTCGCCCCCTCCCCCGCCGTGTTTCCTTGCCTCGACACTCCAAATCCGTAGACCATATTGCATGCTGTCGGATCGCTGTTCTTGCCTGCGTGCTTCTTTGTGAATCGAGGTTGAAAATGTCAAATATTTGGACGTTTCTCCTATGGATGATTCGCGAGAAGAAAGTATATTCAATGTATTCATATCATGCCCCCCGATGAGCAGTGCGAAATAACGGATAAATCCCAATGGCTACACCTACCTCACCGCATCCAGACAGGCGGATTTATCGACACAAACCGCGCTAATGATGATCGGAGCAGTCCGTTGGCTTCGGCGATACTGATTTTCTCACTCAGCCCGCTTCCTTGAGCATGAGCATCCCCCCCAGAAACCGCGGTGGCTTCAGTCTGCTGGAGTTGTTGGTGGTGATCGCGATTATTGCCATCCTGGCTTCTCTTGTTGTCCCCGCGTTCACTTCATTCAGAGGAGCCGGGGCTCTGTCCAAAGTGGCGGGCGATCTATCCGTCACAATGCAGCAGGCAAGGACCTACGCGATGTCAAAAAACACATATGTTTATGTGGGGCTTCAGGAGGTAGACGCCATGACCCCCGGTCCCTCCGACGGGGTCGGACGCCTTGCGGTGGCCGTGGTCGCTTCTTTGGACGGCACCCGCCCCTACACGAGTAATGCACTTGCTACTCCCAACATCTCAGCCATCAACAAGATCCAGACATTCGACGGGGCCCACCTCACGAACTCCGCCGCACTTGTCAACGGGACGAATATGACCCAAAGGACATCTCCGGATGTGGATCTCTCGACCACGGTCTCCACCACGACATTTCAGTGGCCTTTGACCGGAACCGCCCGGTATTCATTCAAAAAGGTCATCGAGTTTGATCCTCAAGGGGTGGCGAGAGTCCAGACAAATGGCAGTTTCAATTCGACAGTCTCGCGCACCATCGAAATCGCGCTCGTTCCCTCTCATGGGAATTCGGCTGCCGCCAATACCGACAACCAGGCTGCCGTCCAGATCAACGGCATCACCGGGGCCACCCGCTTGTTCCGTCCGTGAATAATCCGATCCATTCAACGGGAAGTCTGCCAAGGGCATTTTCACTTGTGGAGGTGACGATCGCCCTGGGCATCGTCTCGTTTTGTCTGATCGCAATATTCGGCCTCCTTCCCGCCGGACTAAACTCGAACAAGGCGAGCGTACAGCAGAATGCGGCTGCAAACCTGGCATCCCTGATTGTGAGTGATCTGCGATCCACGCCAGCGACAACAAACAGAAGCATGTGCTACGGGCTGGAACTTCCTGCGGGGGGCGCGGGAAACAAAAGTGTCCTTCTCGATGAGAGTGGAGCCGTTGCTTCCGATGCAGCCAGCGCAGGTTTCCTTGCGACGGTGACTGTCGTTGCTCCTGCCAGCGGGGTTACAGCCAGTTCTGCCCGCATCCTGATCACATGGCCGGCTGCCGCCGACATCACCAAAGCGTCCGGCTCCTTCGAAACTGTTGTCGGGCTCAACCGGAATTAATGCTTTTCGATCGAATGAGAAAAGGATTCACACTCATCGAACTGCTGGTTGCAATGGCGCTGCTCGCGCTCGTCATGCTTGCCGTCACGCAAATGCTGAACAGCACCCGGCTTGTCACGGCGGCAAGCGGCAAGCGCATGGCCGCCGAGGCCGAGGCCAGGACGGTCTTCGACAGGATGTCGGGTGATTTTTCCCGCATGGTGAAGCGGGCGGATGTGGACTATTACGTGCTCAAGCAATCCGGCAACGACGCATTGTATTTTTATAGCGAGTCTCCTGCATACGCATCAGCCAATGGCGCAGCATCCAATCAAAATCCGGTTTCACTCATTGGATACAGGATCAATACTGCCAGCCAACTTGAGCGGCTGGGCAAGGGTCTTACCTGGAACGAACTCCAGTTCCTCGCCTTCCCGGATTCTCCGGTCGCCAACACGTCCGTCGCCATCTCCGGAAGCACGATCACGGGGGCATTTGGCACCGAGATTGCGCAGGCAAGCAATGTCGCCATTCTCGCTGACAATGTTTTCCGCATGGAAATCACTTTTCTATTAAGGCCCTTCAGAAATTCCGATGGAACATACCTTCCAGCCATCTACTCCAACGATCCCTGGGACACCCGGGCCGGGCATTCCAGCCTCGCCGGTATCGGCCTCTCGGACGTGCAGGCCATTATTGTCACGCTGGCTATCCTCGATCCCTCCAGCCGGACAATCCTGCCTCCGGGGACCGATCTCTCGAATGCGGCGGCAGCTTTGAAGGACAACACCGAACTCTCCAAGCTGCCGTCTCAGGTCTGGCAGGAAGCCATCAATAGCAACGCGTTTGCGATTGATGGCTTTCCCGTGTCAGCCGCCAGGCAGGTGCGGGTTTTCCAGCGTGCCTTTCCCATCAACACGCTATGAAGAAAAGGTTTCTGTTTTCTGTTTTCTGTTTTCAGCGCCCCCTCATGGCGGCCAGCTGCAGTCATCCTCGCCGGCAGCGCGGTTTCGCCCTGGTGATGGTGCTCGGGTTTGTCGTCCTGCTCACGGTCATCGTGCTGGCTTTCTTCTCGAATGCGCTCCTCCAGCGGCAGGTCGCGGACAGCAGCGTCAACATGACCCGCGCAAGCCTTTTCGCCCAGGGAGCAGTTGATTCAATCGTCGGCGACCTCAGGCAGGAAATCGTCGCAGGCTCGACGAACCTCTCGACGAACACTTCCCTTTTTCAGGTGTATTTCCCCCTTTCTCCCAAAAATGCTGTTCCCGCCCTCTCCGGTTCGTCGGGCACCAATGGATTCGAGAACCTGGTCAAGCGTAGTTCGTCGAGCAATGCATTCTATCCGGGGGCGTCCCTCCGGGCAGCCTCATCCTCCACAACCAATGCCTCGATAAACGGACGTTCAATCTCCATCGCGCGCTGGAATACCCCGCTCCTGCTTCCCAAGGCGGATCCCAACAGCATCGATCCCAAACCCACAAATTCGTTCAGTCCCCCGGATTGGATTCTCGTCGACAGGGGAGGAAACAATCCGACCAGTTGGAACACCGGCATGAGATGGTCATCCAATCCGAACGACTCCAATACCGTTGTGGGGAGATATGCCTACACCATCTATGACGAAGGGGGGCTTCTGGATATGAACGCAGCCGGATTCCCCCCCGGTTCGTCTACCAATTTGATCTCCCCAAAAGGAAGTCTGGCCTGTGCGGATCTTTCGGCAATCCCCGGCATGACAACAAACGCAATCGTGGCGTTGGTCGGATGGCGCAATTACGTCACGAGCGGTGCTGCCGGCACCTTTCCTTCCTATTCCTTCAGTGCAGCCTCGCAGACCAATTACTTCAAATCGGCCGCCACGAACACCCTCGGGTTCCTGAAGACCGGCCACCACAGCCTCGCCTCAGGTCAAGGGGACCACATGTTTGTCAGCCGTCAGCAGCTCATCCAGTTCTTTACGCAGGGCGTCGCTACAACCACCGCCGAAAAAGCCGCCCTGCAGAATGCCCTGCAGTATCTTGGAACATTTTCGAGAGACATTGAGCAACCTTCGTTCTGTCCGGACCCGAAGCGCCCGAAAAATACCGGCGCTCCATTGACAGGTGCCGATGGCACACCGAATGGAGGCAACGATGCCTACGATCCGAGCGGACAATTACAGGATCTGATCAATCCCACGTTGCTTGCGCTGCGCGACCAGACCGGAAGGCCGGTCATGAAGCGCCGGTTTCCGCTCAGCAGGCTGGCCTTGATGAATGATGCCCACAAAACCCTCCTTGCCGGAGGAACCCTGTCGGGTGATGTGGCAGAAAAGATTCTCGACTGCTTCGGCCTGACTTGGGATTCCGCTAATGCCCGGTGGAACTATAATCATGGCAACGCCTCGAGAATCTACAGGCTTTCTGAAATCCCCGCCCAGCGGAATGGAAAGGCCGCCGAACCAGATTTCTTTGAAACGCTGAAAGCGGTTATCAACTGCGACTCTCTCGGAAAACAGCATGGCGGGAATGATGGAAATGAGTCTCCACACAGGTTTTTCAAGCCCGTGAATGGAGAAGTGGGAATCGACGGTTCGGTGAACTATCAGATCCTCCAAATCGGTGCGGCCCTCATCGACCAATACGATGAAGACAGCTACCCATCACGAATCCATTTCGACTCCAGAGAGTTCTATGGCATAGAAAACGTGCCCTATCTGGCCGGCTGGATGAGCACATGGTATCGCACTCGGCAACTCACCGCAGGCGACATTCTCCCAACCTTTCAACCGCCAGCTCCAGCGGCAGGGAAGAACGGTTTCCCCTACGAGACGGCAACTCTGTTGCAGCCCATCATCTGGAATTCCCACGCCCCGGACACACGTCCGAATCCACCCGATGTCCCAAACGAATTCAAGATCATCGCAGGTGGTGCCAGCACAGGAACAGTTCCCATCTCCATACACCCGAACGTGAGGTCAACAGATGCGACCGTCGCAAGCACGTTCTCGGACAGTGCATGGTGGAGCGGTTACGATGCCGACCCTGCTCCATCGGCCCCGAAATTCCCCATCGCCAATGCAAGCAATCAACCCGTCTCCTACATCGAGGCGATCATTGATCCAGACGTCAACTTCATCACGTTCCGCACGACCTCGAGCGGTCCTGCAGCCTTCCGCGAACCCTATCGTCTCCACGCCCCCCAGGATCCAGCCGGGAGCAACACGGCCGCCGACCCGGCCGGGATCATTGAAAGCACCGATGTCGAGGAAGGCTCATTCACCCGGGCTCTCGGATTTTACACCGGCCGCTGCTGGACCGGGCCTTCGAACGGGGATGCTGGAAAAAAGAGTTACCTCAACATGGGAACGCTCTCGAAAAGCCTCCGGCTGCAGATGCAATACAAGAACCCCTACGGCACCGGGCCGGCTTACCTCGACTACGATACAGACGCCTATGTCTACGCGGGCAGCAGCGTCTCCACCCCGGTCAACCTGGCCATCGTGGACAGCGACGACTCGATCAATACAAACCGGGGATTCAAAACCGGCTTCCGCGCGGACCCGCGAAACAACCGTTGGGGAAATCCTACGATGCGCACTTCCCCCAAGTGGGACCCGAGGATTTCAAAACCCACCGGTTCGGCAACTGTCACCATGTTCGGAAGCACGCTATACTATTTCCCCTTCCCACAGAGCACCACATTGGGGCCTGCCAATGTTGGCGGGAACGCGGCAGGCCTGATCTACCGGCTTACAGGAGACAATCAGGGAGGAGTGCCCAATGCCTCCGGCTGGAAGGTGAATCCAGGCAATGGTCGCCAGCAGGTCTATTCGGACCTTATGGTCAACCTCGTCAAGGCGCCGGGCCTCACGATTGCTGCCTCGGAAACAAGCGTGTTGCCCGGCGGCAAAACCTTCTGCACCGATCCCGACGGCGTTCTTCGCCGCGCTTCGGGAGCTTATTTCAAAGCGAACAGCGCAGATGGGTTGACCGTGGAAGCCGGAAACAACAACAGTCGGCCTGTGATTCTAAACAGGCCATTTCAGTCGGTTGCCGAGATGGGCTACACGTTCCGCGGCTCGGCGTGGAAGGACATCGACTTTTTTACACCCGAAAGCGGGGATGCCGCATTGCTGGACGCCTTCTGCCTGAACGAACTCGATGCAGCCCCTGCGGATGTCAGCGTCGCAGGGCGTGTGAATCTGAACACCCGGCAACCCGCAGTCCTCCAGGCACTCCTCCAAGGGGTGTCAAAAGCCGAAGGCGGAATCCTTTCCCCTGCGGAGGCGCAGAACGCAGCTCTGGCGCTTGTGAATTGGACGTCAGATACGACCTCTGCAACCGCATCGGGCATCCTCACGAAAGGTCCACTGCGCAATCGAAGCGAGTTGGTCGGGAAATGGGTTTCAACCGAGGGGGCCTCACTCAATACGACAGCGGTGTCCGCAGGAGGCAATGGCATCAGAGGTGAACTCGTTCCAAATCTTGACGGCAGCCTGGCCTTCAGCGGCTATTCCTCGATGCTCACATCAGGCACCGTATTCGCCGCCGCCGGCGATGCAGCGATAAAACGCCGCCGTGAATCCGTCCTCCGGGCGCTGGCGGATTCCGGGAATACAAGAACCTGGAATTTGCTGATCGACCTGGTCGCACAGGTCGGCCGATATCCGGCGAGTGCCACAGGATTGGACAAATTCACTGTCGAGGGAGAAGCCCGATACTGGGTGCATGTCGCGATTGATCGCTACTCCGGGGAAGTTGTAGCGAAGTTGCTTGAGCCGGTCAGTGAATGAACGATGAATATATATAAACTTTTTGCCGGCATGCGTCGTCCCCGGAAACTCTCTGGAACCAGTTGGAGGTTCATTGTTTTGTCCACCGCCCTCACCCTCGCTAGCACAGGATTTGCCCCTGCACAGAATACAGAACCACCGCCTCCCAAGGAACCGGTCCTCCATCGCCTGCCAGACTATGCATCCTGGACGGTCACCTTCAAATACAAGGAGGACGAAAACAAGCCTGGCGATGCAGAGCAGGCTGGAGTGCAACCGCTCAAAGCGAACCCGCATATTTTCGCCGATCAGGCCTCGAGTGTCTCGATCACCAAAACCGGCAATATCTGGTGGGAACAGACGACCTGGTTGTCCGGCCTCAAGACGGATACATGGATATTTAACAGCATGCGGGCCGGAATGGTTCCTGGAACAAACCGGATTGTCGCCATGCCATTCTCCAATGAACGAGCGGAAGCATTCGACTATCGCCGGGAGGATTTTGAGGGCCTGGGGTGGGTGTCACTCTCAAACTATACGGGTGTTAAAAGCTACCTGGGAAAGCCGGCCTATGTCTTCGTGTCGAACCCCTCAAAAGCCGGGGATGAAGCAAAAGCAGGACGCATGGCCTTCCTCTCGATAGAAAACCAATGGCCCCTCTATTTCCGTGATGGAACAACGGAGCGCACCTATACCTATAACCCCGCCCCTTCAGCTCCTCTGGTTCCGCCCGACAAGATTATGAAGATTTTCAACAAATGGAAAGCCGCCAACGCGGCATCTCAACGCATACCCGGCCGGCCTTAGCAGCCGCCAACCAAGGTTCAATAATGAAATCCAGAATACTTGAAGTTGTATTTGCCATCCTGCCGGTGGTTGGAATCAACGTCGCCTCATGGGCTGCGGATCCCGGGGTGCCGGCACCGAAGGAACCCATTGTTCGACGATTGTCTTCTCCGGCATCGTGGACAGTCACCTTCCATTATCCCGACGACTTGAGGCAATCGAGGAAATCCTCGTCGAAAGCTCCCGCCTCCCCGCATGCGGACCCGCATCTTCAACTCGATAGGCAGGAAACCGTCACCGTGACAAAAGCGGGCAAGGTCTGGCGGGAGCAGAGCCTTTGGAGTTCCGGGAATACGACGGAAACATGGATCTACAACGATATGCGGGCTGGCACCTCGCCCGGCAGCCACGCCATTGCTGCAATCACATTTTCATCCGATGAACCGGAGGAACTCGACTATCGCAAAAGTGATTTTGAATCGCTGGAATGGGTGTCGCTGGATCATTACAAGGGCGTAAAGGATTACGCCGGAAAACCGGCCTACCTGTTTCAACTTGATTCCGATGTTGCGCCAACATCAACCGGATCCATTCCACTGGAATCAGCCGCCTTCGATCCGACAGTTAAGAAGCCAAGTGGCCGGAGCGGAGAGCTGGGAGCAAACAAAATCGCAATATTGTCTGCTGAAACCCAATTGCCGCTCTATTCCTACGATGGTGTGGTAGAACGCAGCTACTCTTACAACAAGCCACCGGACACACCCCTTGTTCCACCGGAGAATTTTATGACGGTCTTCCGACAGTTGGAAATGGAGCTCAAGGCCCTCCACCGCGGGCCCAGCGAACCGTAGCGGAGGCATACCATGCTCCCGCCGTGTGAAACCCATCGCTCACGGATTCTTCAATTCCAGCCAGCCCATGAGCGTTGGAGAAAGATGGGGATGGCCGGGCAGAACAGGTGCCCAATACTGGAAGTCACCCTTGCGCTCCGGCACGTCCAATGGTTTGTCCCAATCGTGCCGCGCTAGATTGATGCGCCACGTGCAGGGCTCGAGCGCCACACCGCCGCGGCGGCGATTGACAAATGCGGCAGGAAGGAACATCTCCATTGTCCAGACTCCCGTTTTTTCATCGAACTTGCTGGCAATCTGAAATCCATCCGGCACCGGGATCTCCCACCTCCAGAGCTGGCTCTCGACGAACGGCTGGTCGAGCCGGCCCTCGGGTGTCAGGCGTGGGTCAGCCGTCAGCACATGGTTCTTTATGAACACCTGCCCGGTCGGACTGACCTGAATCTCGTAGAACTGCCGGTAATCTCCGGACTGGTCGATGAAGAGTTCAAAAGCATCCTCCTGGTAGAGCGGCTCGCCGGACTTGATGTGACCGAAGACCGGAGTTTTGTCGATTGTGCGGAAACTGACATAAACGCCTTCTTTCGCCCAGAGAAGCCGGACCTCCGACCTCAGGTCAGACACAGCTGATGCGGGGAAAAAAACGGGCTTCGCTTTCGCCCACACTTCGTCGCCAAGACGACCGTCAACCACCGGAACCTCGGCGGTGAAAGCGGCTTCCGCGCGAGGGGGCGAGGCCGATGCGCATGCGACGAAAGGAAAGAAAAGACCGAAGATCTGCCCCAGACAGAAATACCACGTCCGGGCTGGAAATTTGAGCTGGCGTGGCAACATGTTTATCAACCAAATGACAGCAGGCGCTTCCTCTGTATGCAAACCCAACCGCAAAACATCAGAGCCGCACTACCCGGTAACTCGGCCCTGGATCCTCCAAATCCTTCCGTTCAACAAATGAAATCCAGCCGCTTCAACTGATACTGCGACGACGAAAAACCAGAACAGTCGTCAAACTGAAGGCGAGCAACCCCCAGGTCGCAGGTTCGGGGACTACAGCGAGAACGCCCGTCGATTCGCTGAAACGGTAATAGTTCGTGCCGTTAATATCCTTCGTCCAAAGGTTGCTGCCCGCGTCGACGAATCCCGTTACAGTAAATGTGCCGGAGAAGGTATCAGTCAGCGAGCCGACATCCACAATCGTCCAACTATTGCCGGGCGTTGTCCCCGCAATAGAAAGATCGAAAACAAAATCGCCGTCCAGAGTCAGAAATTGGCCGGCTGTCCCGGCAATCTTGTTGTTCACCCCCGTTGCCCCGATATAAAATGTCATCTTGGCATTGTCCGAAAGCACCAGCGAACTGGTTTCGGTCAAAGTGGTGTTGCCCGCATAGGTGTTGGTAATGCTGGCGGTGCCGTTGCCAAATTGAACCTCCCCTGTGCCCACAGTGGTTATTGAGCCAGCCCCGGAGATAACATTGGTAAAGCGGACATCATTTCCTGTCGGCTTGCTGCTCGTGACAGAAAGATTGCCATTGAGCAAAAGCGTCCCGGAATAAGTCGTATTGGTAGTCCCGGTCCCCGATGAACCAAGTAGCAGCGTTCCGCCTGTCCCCGATGCCACGGTGATGTTATTGGCCAAAGTGGCCGCTGTCCCACTGGAGGTTGAGATCAAAGAAGCGGAACCATTTCCCGCACTGCCCAAGGTCACGGCATTAGCGCTGTTACCAAGGCCTGTGCTGCTAGAAGAGTAGGTTACAGCCCCTTTTTCAACCAGAACATTTCCGGTGAAGGTACTTGCCCCACCCAGAACAATGGCACCGTCCGTGATGCTGTTTTTTACATTGGAAAAAGTGATATTTCCAGAACCGCTGATAATAGTGCTCGCTCCTGTTAAAATCGACTGAGTTGCTGTAATATTCGCATTCGTATTACTGATCGTCAGATTATCTGCCAACACGATGGAACCCGAACCGAAACTGATACGGCTTGCGGTTCCTGTGCTGGTGTTGCTTAAGATGGCTCCGGATCCACTGTTATTCAGCGTAAAGGCGTTCGTAAGGGTAAAACTCAAGCCTCCACTGCCTGCTCCTGAGTAATTGAGCGATCCGATGATTGCTGTTTGATCCAAAGTCACAGTAGTCCCAGTGCTTCCGTTTGTCGTGAAATTGGCCGTAGCTCCGGCAAGATTGGGAACTCCCGTGCCGTTCCAACCTGGACTGCCATTGCTGCTCCAATTTCCGCTCCAACTTCCAGCTCCCCCCGTCCAGATGGAAGCCTTCAAAGGAGTCGAAGCGATGACCGCCACAAGCACCGCTAAACCGAGATTTTGAAAAAGCTGCTGGAAACGGCGCTTGGATCCAGTGTTTTCCCTCAGGTTGTTGATTTCCACTGGAACTGACAGGCAGGCTGATGACTCCAAGTGGAATAGAGATAGTGGGTTCTTCATGATGGGCATGGAATGGGGGAATGGAACTGTAGATGAGAAGGTAGTGCAGGCAGGGTATACGGGCAATAGCCAAAACGTCCAATTTTTTGACATTTTCAACCAAATCGGCCTTGAAATCATCTGTCGCTTCATACGCCCGGCCGGGTGCGCTGCTTCCTTCTCCTCTCCGAGCGATGAACAGCTCACGACAGATCATCGGATTCGCACGGGAAAGTCTATTCACAACTCGCTGATCACATGCTTATTACCGGTATGATTTTCGAGAACAATGAAGCAGAATGAGAACCTCATATTCGAACTTTCCACTTTGCGAAACGCTCTTGATTTCCGACAGAACAGTGTTCCGGGCAACAGGTAATCCTCCTGCTATTGGTTTGACTAATACGACACATATAGGCACATAAATCGTCGTGGGACATCGCTGAGAGCAGCAACATCTTCAACCGTGCTGTTACCTGTTGTATTTGAGCCCCCGCTGCTCGCCCAGATGCTTTGCCAGGAGCCCAGATCGGTGGAGGCCAAAACCGTGTAGTACAAGGTTGGATCGGCAATCCGGGGAAATGTCAGAGTGAGCCTGCTGCCGTCGCCATTGAAACCCGGGACGGCAATCGGACCTGTGTTGGACACGAGGGGATTGGATACTGCCGCGTATTCCATGAGGTTGACCCTCCCGTCCCCGTCCGGATCTCCGGTATCATTGGCCACCCCAACGGGATCGGAAGTTCCAAAGTGAATGTTCCTCCACGTCCGAACGGCGGCTGGACTCGGGTTGCCCACTTTGTATTTTGCCTTCAGATAATCGATAATCGACTGGAGGTCGCTGTCGGGGACTGCCTCAGTCGAACTGCCAAATATGATCTCATAGCAATCCATATCGATCGGCACGTGTCCCTGGGCGGAATTGAAGAGCGTCCACGCCTTGGAGGTATCGTTGGAAGCCGCCGGAGTATTTCCTTTTGCCAACGACAGCGTCCTACTCGCGGTGACGGGTTCGTTGACGCCGAGAGAAGCCACGGCATTGGTGACGCCGGAATCCGGGTCGTTGAAGTCGATTTTAAAAACGAGAATGCACAAAGGACCAAGAGGCACCCGGATCGGCAGAGGTTCGAGATTGGAAGTCAACGTTCCGAAGGCGATGTCGCTGGCGCCATCATCATGGCTCACCAGACATTCTCCCGTTCCCGCAGACGTGAACTTAATGCAGCTCGAAGCGGCGGTCGCCACCCCCACGCTCTCCTTGGCACTAGCAAGAGTCGCATGCAGGCGACCGGTGGAACTGGAGCCGGGCGTCTTGGTCGACCAGTAGGTCACTCCAGCCTGAAGCGGTGCTGCCAGCGTAGCGCCAGGAGGAGCCCAGAACACGACCGGAGTCAGATCCGGCACCAGTGCAAATCCAGTGACATTGCCATTGGCGTTAAAAACGGTTGAGGAGTTCTTCAGTAGGCTGGCACCGGACGGCATCGGTTCGTTCAGACGGGCGGAAAGCGTGTTCCCTCCCCCGCTGCCTGGCTCGAGGACTTCGGCAAAGAAACTCCACCGCCGCGCATCGCCCACGCGAAGAGGAGCGTAAAAGAGGAACGAGCCGGCGCCGGTGGTCGTGAGGTCGATCGCGTTGGTGTTGGCGGTGGCGTCTGCCGCAGTGGGGTGCAGCGTCATGAACTTGGTGTCCACCTTCCGCGCGAAATAGTTCACCCCCTCGGTCAGCGGGGCCGGCAGAACAGAGCCTTCGGTGCCCCTGATATTGATCAGGTCGCCTGTGGCCACCTTGCCTGACATCCGGGAATCCCAGCCGTAATTGACCTGGTCGGTGACGGTGTCGATGTGGGAAGGCCCGTCGAGAACCTTCATGACCTGCCTCTCCTTGAACGACCGGACACGGCAAACGAAGATCTGGTAAACCACACGCTTGTCCCCGATCTTCTGGCGGGCGGCATATTTGTCCCCAGCCTGGTAAAAGGTCGGACCGTAGCCATTGTAGGACCCGACAAAGTTCTCCCGGACCACGGCTCCCAGCGTCTTGAAAAACCAGTTTCCGTTCGCATCGGTGTCCATCTCCAGGAGGGCGTGCTTGGTTGAACTCGTAGCGACGGAGTGGAAACCGTTGGCGGTGAGATCGGTCAGTTGCTGAAGGAGCTTCTTCGTGGAGATCGTGTGTGTGCCGGTGCCTCCATCGCTGAAAACCACGTTGAGCACCCCTTGGTAGGCGTTTTGGGCAACCTGCACCTTTTCGCCCAGAATCGCCCCTGGCTGGAATGGTGCGTCAGCATCGGTGGCCAATGGAAAAACTCTGTAACCGCCTGTCGCTAACACGAGGTAGTAGGGGGTATTCGGCCGGAGCGGAGCCGGCAAAGTTCCAGTGGTGGAAAAATAGACCGGCGTCGCCTGCCCGCGTGTGACGGCAGCGAACCCGAGGTCCGGGAGACCGGTCAACTTCTGCCCCACCACGTCCACGTTCGCGGACGTGAAGGTCTGGTTCAGCGGAGCGACGGTTACATTGGACGCGCTGTCGGCCGAGTAGTGCGTGTAAACAGAAGACACCGACGGGAAATCTGCGGCAGAAATCCGCGGGGCTATGATGGCAGATATCGCAACAACGGCGACGCAAAAGGAATGAGATAACATGGAATTGTTTGCCGGTGCCATCGTTGAAAAGGGAATTTGCGGAATCTAGCATCTGCGAGCCGCTCATCTCCATAGAAGAACCGCCCCGGTATTATACGTTTTCGACCAATATCTTCATGCGTCAGGTCACGTATTCACTCTGAGTCCGCCAGGTATGGCCTGCCACCCAATGCGATGGGCATCGGTGCGGGCAAGAGAATGCAATCAATGGTCTGCATGGCACAATCCGGTTCCGCCCGAACTTCCGGCCTGATGTTTTCTCAACATTCCGGAACGGGCACCTCGTAGATCTGGCAGTGCCCGCTACGGTTGGAGGTGAACACGATGCTGCGCCCGTCCAGACAAGCAAGGGGATGCGCGTGGGCATCCTGATCCTCCGTGGTCGTATCGTGGCGGCAAAGATCCATAAGGCGTTCCTCGTGTCGGTCCGCGCCAGGCTCGAGCAGTGAAATCATTCCGTCGCGACGGTCCAAGACCAGTCGGCGTCCATCCGGAAACCCGGTCGCATGCCAGAAATCCACGCCGTCGATCGCCGTCTCGTGCAGCAATGCCCCTTCCCACGTGCGCGCTGCAACAAAAGACCGTCCACTACGGATACCGTGATACACAATGCTCCTTCCATCCGGCGCCCAGTTCTCATGCGTGCGCCACTCTCCCTCGCCCTCAGGCGAGATTTTGCGGAACGAACCATCCGTCTCCAGGCACCAGATACGGTCTGGCAGAGGGGAACCATTGTCATGCCCTTCGAGATTAAAAACCATCCGGCCGGATCCGGC
>CAZRIL010000089.1:0-22527 GCA_964600115.1 uncultured Chthoniobacter sp.
CGTTTACGCTTCACCTCCCCGCATCCGATCGGGTTCAAAACTGATTTGATCGCCGCATTCGGGAGGATCCCGAAACTTGTCGAGCATGTTCATCTGCCGCTCCAGAGCGGGTCCGACCGGATTCTCAAAATCATGCGGCGGGGCTACACTGCGAACGCCTTTCGCAAACTGGTCGGGCGGCTGCGGGACGAGCGTCCGGGGATCGCGATCACCACCGACATCATTGTCGGTTTCCCGGGCGAGTCCGAAGAGGATTATGCCGCCACCCGCGAGCTAACCGATGAAGCGGGATTCGACAACGCCTTTGTCTTCCGCTACTCCCCCCGGCAGAATACGCCGGCAGCCACCATGGAGGATCAGGTGCCCGAGGAGGTCAAGGAATGGCGCAACAAGGATCTGCTCGATGTCGTCAACAAGCATGTCGCCCGGCATCTCGATTCCTTGATCGGGCAGCAGGTGGAAATCCTCTGCGAGGGAGCCAGCCGGAACAACCCGGCGAGGCTCGCCGGGCGAACACGCACCAATAAGATCGTCGTCTTCGAGGGGGCTCCTCGACACATCGGGCGGATCTTCGATGTGAGGATCGAACGCACAAGTTCGTCCACTCTTTACGGAGATCCCGCCGTGCTGGAATGAAGCTCCTGAAGGGCGCTCCAATCTCACTGGATCTGACGCTGCGGAGCGGACAGGTCTTTCACTGGGACAAGCAGGCGGATGGTTCCTGGACCGGGCTGATGGGGGGCACGCCCGCACGGGTTTCTGAGGAAGGCGGGCTCCTGCGGATCCACGACAAAAACGAGGCGCTGGCAAGACACTACTTTTCCCTCGACCACCCGCTCGAAGAAATTTACGCGGCGTTCCCATCCGACCCTATGAGCGTTGAGTCTCTGGCCCTCTGCCGGGGACTTCGCATCATCCGGCAACCGCGCTGGGAGTGCCTCGCCACATTCATCACCTCCTCAATGAAGCAGGTTGCCCACATCCGCGCGATGTCGCTGGCCCTGCGCAGGGAGTTCGGCAGTCCCACAAAATACGGGAACACCTATCCCGCTCCCGACATCATCGCGGCATCGAATGAGGAAGCCATCCGGGCCTGCGGCCTGGGATACCGCGCCGGGAACCTTATCGGAACTGCTGCCATGGTGGCTTCAGGGAAGGTCGATCTGGACGCTTTGGCCGCGTTGGAAACTCCGGCCTTGCGGGAAGCCCTGATGAAACTTCCGGGTGTCGGAGTGAAGGTGGCCAACTGCGTGTTGCTCTTTGCCTACGAGCGTTTGGATGCTGTTCCGATCGATGTCTGGATCCACCGTGTTCTGATTGCCATGCGGAGGGGGAGGCGCGGGACTCCTGCCCAACTCGCCCGCTATGCCCGGAAAAATCTTGGTCCCTATGCGGGGTATGTCCAACAATACCTCTTCCATCGGGCGCGGGTTTCGTCAAAATAGAGATATGTATTCCATGGATTGGTCAGATTCACGCCGCGAGACGGTTGAGGCTGCCATTGCATCGGTCCTGCTCCATCTGGTCCTGATTTTCTGCGTGGCTCTGGCCTTGTCGGTTCCTGCCTGGCAATTCCCGGTATCTCCGCCGGAGAGTGAAGCGCCGATCGAGATCACAATGATGCCGGTCGAGGCTTCCAAGCCGGAGCCCCCCTCGTATGTCGCCACCCCCGGGCCGGATGTAGCGGAAGCGCCAAAGAACGCCCCGTTTGAATCCGATAAAAACACCCGCGCCGCGAGCGAATCCGCTCCCAGCGGGGCAGCCGCTGTGCCATCGCTCGATGGTCGCGAGTCCACCTCCCTGGAACTGGTCAATCGCGATTATACCGAAGGAAAGCAAGGGGTGGCCTCCACTCCCCGACCGCCGCAGGCGCAGGAGCAAACCCCGCCACCTGAGGCGGCAGCCACTCCGGTCCCGAGTCTTCCAGCGCCGACTCAACTGGCCTTGAGGGAAGCCCCGCCGCGCCCTCAAAACGGAGAAGCGCGCAAGCCCTCTCCTCCGGCGCAGCCCATGCCGCCGGCTGCCTCGGGGTTTCAGCCCCAGACCCGGATCACCCGGATAAAAGGAAATATTTCGAATCGCGGAAAAGCGTCTGTGGATGCCGCAGCGACCCCGCTTGGCCGGTATAAAAAGATGGTTTCCGACGCGATTGGCTCGCGCTGGTATTATTACGTCAACGACCAGATCGGACTCCTGAATATCGGGACAGTTGAGATCCGGTTTGTTGTGGCACCCGACGGAAAAGTCGGGAAAGTCAGAGTTCTTTCAAACACCTCGAACGAAAGCTTTGCCTCTGTCAGTGTAAACTCCATTATTGAGGCAGAAATTCCGCCGATTCCTGAGGAGGTTGCAAAACTCCTCGACAATGGCAGGATTGAGATTGACTACTCCTTCACCATCTTAAGCAACTGATGCCAAACATATTCCTTCATACCCTGGATTTTTTCGTGAGAGGCGGTCCCTTCATGGTGCTGCTTCTGTTGTTGTCACTCGTTTCGTGCACAGTGATCCTCATGAGGGGCCGAGCCCTTCGCGAGAAGGTTGTCATCCCGCCTGCCGTTGGGATCGCGCTCGAAAAGCTTTCTCCTGGTGACGACATTGGCCTTCTCCAGTTTTCCATCGAGCGAAATCCTTCTCCGATTTCCCGCATCCTGAACGTTCTCATCGGCCATCTGAACTGGCCGAGATCCGAGAACCTTGAGGCGATTCAAACCCGTGCCCGCCACGAGGTCGCGCATCTGGAAAAAGGGCTCGTTTTCCTTGAGATCGCCACCGGGGTGGCTCCGCTCCTCGGGCTCCTTGGGACGCTCTCGGGGCTGGTCGGAATCTTTGCCACCCTGGGTTCGAGCGGAGAGCCAGCCCTGATCGCCCGCGGAATCTCCGAGGCGTTGAACTGCACGATTGTGGGTCTTGGGGTCGCAGTTCCCTGCCTTATCGCATTCAACTACTTCCAGCGCAAAGTCGAGGTCATGGCGATCAGCATGGAATCGATGTCCGCAGATCTTCTGGCCAAGTGCTATCCTCACGGCGAGCTGCCGCAGGTCGAGAAGCAGATCATTAAGTAGCTCATGCGTTTTTACACACGCAAGAAAAGGAGCCCCCAGCTGATCATCGTCTCGCTGATCGATATTCTTGCAATCCTGCTGATCTTTTTCATCGTCAGCACCACGTTCCGCAAGGACCAGCCACGTCTTCAGATCAACCTCCCCGAATCCCAGTCCGCCGAGGTGGTGGCAGCGGAGAAACTTGAGCCGCTCATCCTCCGTGTGAGGAGCGCGGAGGAAATCACGCTTGGCTCGGATCCGGTGGCCCTCGAGGGTCTTTCAGCCGCCTTAAGAGCCGCCCGGACGGCATCCCCGGACCGCCAGATCGCAATGCAGGCCGACAGGGAAGCCCCCTTCGGGGTTGTCGTCAAAGTTCTTGATGCGCTCAAGCAGGCCGGCATGAAGAATATCCCGACTTTCACACAGCCCGAACCCAAATGATCCTGGAAATTACCACGCATGACCATCCGGCTCTTCGCACGAAAGGCCGGGCCATTGAAAAAGTGGATGCCAAAATCCGTCGTCTTGCAGAGGAGATGATCGAGACGATGCGCGATGCCGAAGGGATCGGACTCGCCGCCCAGCAGGTCGGACTACCGCTTCAATTGTTTGTTCTGGATGTGCCCCAGATGAAGGACCGCCCGAGCGTGATGAGGGTGGATGGCAAACCTGCGGGATTCGAGGAGTTGATGCCGATGGCCCTGATCAATCCGGAGATCGAACCGTTCGGAAGGCTGCGCATCGAGAATGAAGGCTGCCTCAGCTTTCCCGGGTTGCGCGGCGACGTGCCCCGGCTGATTTCTGTCCGGGTAAAAGCCACAAATCTCGAGGGGGCAGAGATCACGTTTGAGGCGGACGGCCTGCTGGCCCGCGCCGTCCAGCACGAGTTCGACCATCTTCAAGGGATACTCTTCATCGATCGCATGAGCGAGGAGGACAGGTTCGAGGAACTTCCGGAAGATATTCGTCAGCTCGCCCGTCCGGGACTGGTTGCCAAACGCTGATCCAAGAGCGCACTGCGCTGTCTACTAGAATCCGCGTTGCTCCCACCAGGACCGCTTCTCCTCGAGCTCCTGTGCGAACGCTTGAATTTTGCGGGCCTGCTTCTTCGGCATGCTGTCGATGACGATCTTTCTACCACCCGTGATTGTGCAGGCGATGGTTGAAGTCAGCAAACGTTCGCTCAGTTCCACATTGGATACGGACTCCCACTCGAAGGCTTCGACCTCCATGGATTTCGTCCGGACGATGAGCAGGCGTGATTTTGTCAGCACCACAGCGTCCGGAGCGATGCTGAGCAGCGGCTTTTTCTGTACGCCGACATACTCGATGACCTCTCCGCGCATCAGGTGCTCACCAACTTTTGCAACAATTCTTCCGACGATTCCCGCATCCTGCTCATCACCCGTCAGACAGCCGGCCGGTGCTCCGCGATGTTTCATTGTGTCCGTTGCAGGCAAATGGAGAGTCGGCGTCGGCTCTGCAGGAAGCAGCGTTCTCAAGGGAACCCAATCCGTGCATCCCTCCTGCCAGGCAAAGTCATCAACGCTGATTTGCCCGTGGCGGATGGCCAATTCGATGGCGGGAAGATCAAAGGGGCCTTCCTGCTGCTCGTTTTTGTATATGAGTATGCTCATAACCCGGGGGGTGCAGAACACCTCAAAGCGTCTGAACATTGACACCGAAGGACAAGGCGAATGCGCGAGGAGTTTGCGCTGGATCACAGTTTTTGGATTTTTGTCCGGTTCTCCGATCATCTCAAGGCAAGCGCATGGATATCCCTTCGCTTAAGGCCGAAAACCAAACCCGGGACGGGTATGCTCCCCGGAACGCGGAGACGTCGAGGTGCCATCTTAGTGCATTTGTCCGGCGGACTGACCCGGATTGCTTGACGAAGCGCAGGATTTTCCGCCACATCTCAGATCGATATGTCGCCGGATCCCCAAACAGAAGTCGTGATTATTGGCGGAGGACCTGCCGGTTCGACCGCTGCCACGATTCTCGCTCAAGCCGGAAGGAAAACCCTCGTGCTCGAAAAGGAAAAGTTTCCGCGCTTCCACATCGGAGAATCTCTGCTTCCGTATAACAGGCAGATATTCGAAGAGATCGGCATCTGGCCGAAGATCGCCGCTGCGGGCTTTATGAAAAAGCGGGGGGCCCAATTTCTGATGGGGAACGGATCGCTTGGCATCCGTCTGAATTTTTCAAATGGTTCCTTCAACAAATACCAGGAGTCGATCCATGTTGAGCGGTCCAAGTTTGACGACATGCTGTTGACCCATGCCCGGGAAGCCGGGGCGGAGGTTCGTGAGGAATCCCGGGTAATCGAGTGTCGCGTGGGCGCGGAGGATGTCTCGGTCCGATACCGCGATGCCGATGGAGCAGAGCAGGAAGTTCGATCAAAATTCCTCATTGATGCCAGCGGACTCTCGAACCTGACCGCCAGCCGCGACGCACTGCGCGACTACTATCCCGGGCACAGGAAGGTCGCGATCTTCGGCCATTTCGCCAATACCGATATGCCGCAGGGCGACGAGAAAGGCGATATACTCATCGTGCGTCGCGAGAATTCGTGGTTCTGGCTTATTCCGCTCGAGGACAACAAGACGAGCGTCGGCCTTGTCCTTGATCGTGCCGATCTCCAAAATCCGGGAAAGGATATCGGCAAAATATTCCACGATGCGGTGCAGGACACCGCGGCTGTCCGCGATCGGTTTGCCCGGGCGGAAGCGGTGGGAGATTTGCATGCGGTGGCGGATTTTTCCTATCGCAACAGCCGCCTGGTTGAACCCCGCCTCGTCCGCGTCGGCGACGCCTCCGGCTTTATTGATCCGGTGTTTTCGAGCGGCGTAATGCTGGCGATGGCAAGTGCGCGCCATGGGGCCAGGGTGGTGGACGAGGCGCTGACCGCAGGGACTGCGCTCACTGCGGGAATGCGGGCCTATGAGAAGACGACCCGGAAATGCCTGTCTCTCTACTGGGAGTTCATTGAGAACTTCTACACCCTTCCGTTTGCCCAGGTCTTCTTTCAGCCCACCAACCGACTGCGGATGGTATGCGCGATCAGCTCCGTTCTCGCCGGCTCCACCGAAACATCCTTTGCGGTCCGATGGCGTCTGCGGGTCTTTTTTCTTATTGTCCGGCTGAACAAATGGCTGCCAGTCGTCAAGCGGATTCCTGTGGGTTGACTGGCTGGAGTGTCGAGCCCGACCACCCTGCACGGGTCGCTTGTGTTCGACAGAGACGGGGCATCAACCGCCTGTCCGCGTGTCGAACGCGCTTGTCACAGGACGGCCCCAGAAGCCTTCCGGAACGGGAACCCCCAGGAGCCAAAGCGCCGTGGCGGCTGTGTCATAGATCACGACAGGCGCCGTAATTGTGTAATCCTTGCGCACGCCTGTTCCCCAGGCAATCCAGGGAATTGTCACGTCTTCGGGAGAAGATGATCCGTGGGTGCCGGGCTGGGGCGGGACGCCGGCCTTCGACATCTTTTCGAGTTCCTCCGCAGTCCGGTCATGTCCGCCGTGATCCGCCGTGAGTATGATCACGCTTGTGTCGATCAGTCCCGCATCCTTGATGGATTGGACAATAACGCCGAGCGCCGAGTCACTGTCGGCAAAAGCCTTCATCTTCTCAGGCGAAAAGACCCCGTGCTTGTGCCCGACGGCATCGGGTTCCCCAAAGTGGATGAAGCATAGATTCGGCTTCAACTTGCCGACCATCCCGGCGAAAGCATCCGCAACAACCGCCGAAGTGGGGTTTTCCGGCAGGTTGAACGCATCGATGCTGCCGGGCTGATTGAGGGTTTGGAATTTACTCTTTGAAGCGACCATGGCTGTGACAAGTCCGGCCTTTTTCGCGAGGCTGAAGATCGTTGGGACTTTCACCAATCCCTTGTCGGGGTTGAGATCATTCCAATCGACCTGATGTTTCTGGATGCCGACCCCGGTGAGCATCGATGTGTGCGAGGGAAGCGTGACGCTGGGAACGATGGTGTAAGCTTCCCATGTATGCGCTCCTTCCTTTGCCATGGCCTTGAGCACAGGCATTTCGGCCTTCGCAATCCCTGCGGGCGCGCCCTGGTCGAAACTGACGATAAAGACATGCTGCGCACGGGGAGTTTCGGCGCAAAGCTGACCCGGAGAGAGGAGCGCGGCGGAAATGAGGAGGAGAAGGCTTCGAATGGAATACATGGACGCTTGGAAAATAGAACAGGGGAGAGCGATGTCTAGAGCAATGCCTCCAGCGCCTCCGTAACCTTTGAGGCTGGGATCTGGTGCATGCAGCGGAAATCGATCGGGCAAACGCGCAGGAAGCAGGGACTGCACTCGACATGATGCCGGATCACGCGGCTCCGAAGCCCGCGCGGACCGGTGAGAGCCGGTTCGGTCGAACCGAAAATCGAGACGAGCGGGACGCCCAAATAGTCCGCTAGATGCATCGTGCCGGTGTCGTTGGTCAGCAAGGCGGAAAGCCCGCACAGGGTGTTTATCAATTCGTCCAGCGTGGTTTTTCCTGTCAGGTCATCGACATTCGGGAAGCCGGAACCGAGCGATCCAGCGAGCTCTGTGTCGGCGGAGGTGCCGAGAACAACCCACCGGCAGGCAAGCCTGCTGTTGACCTGCTCGATGACCTCGCGGAATTGCTTCGCCGGCCAGCGCTTAGCTGTTCCGTATTCCGCGCCCGGGCAGATGCCGATCAAGATCCCATTCTTTGGCGGGTTCCATTGCGGGGGCAGGGGAGGGGGAGCGATTGCTCCGCACCGCTCGGCAATTCTCCAATACCGGTCGGCATGGTGTTCAGGCTGGCGCAGCCTCTTTTTCGGAGGCGGAACCACCTGGTTAAGGAGGCGGGAGCGATTGTGGCCTGCAAATCCGACCCTCCTCGGAATACCCGCCAAACGGGCTTCGAGAGCCGACCGGAACGAGTTCGTGAAAAGAACCGCGGCATCGAAGCGTCCCCGCAGCATTCCGGCCACCGAAAACACGGAATCCGATTTTGCAAACTCGATGACCTCGTCAATTTCGGGAATTCTGTGCCAGAGTCCCGCCAGCTTCGCAGGCGTGAGGACGGATAGCCGGACATCCGGCCGGCTTGTTTTGAAGGCCCGCGCGGCCTCAAGGCACATGACCGCGTCGCCGAGCCAGTTGGGGGAACGCACCACGATCCGGAAAGGTTGGAGATCTTTAGTGCCGGCCGGAATAAATGTCCCGCGCTTCGTTTTTGCCGTGAGGAAGTTCGGCCAGGGCGTTTTCCACCGGTTATGGACCCAGAACCAGTCCTGCGGAGAGACCCGGATCTGGCGCTCCAGGGCTGCGTTGATATCCGCGGTGAGTTGATCCGGCTGGTCCGGACTCCAGGGAATTTCCTCGCTCAGCACAACTTTCCATTTTGCGAAGCCGGAAGTATAGATCGCCACCGGGATGACCGCCGCATCTGTCCGCATGGCCAGGGTTGCCGCCAGCGGTGAAGTGGAGGAGAGACGTTTGAAGAAGGGGGTCCAGATTCCGCCGTCTCCGGCATTCTGGTCGACCAGAACACCCACGATTCCCGGTTCCCGGAGGAGGGCGATTGCCGCGTTGAATCCCTTTTTCCGGTCGAAAGTGGCGACTCCCAACCTCCGGCGGTCGCGGTTCACGAGTTCGTCCACCAGCGGGTTGCGAAGCGATTGATACACGGTCCCGAAGCGGGCTTCCGGCACCTGGAAGACAAGCTGCGCATACAATTCCCAGTTCCCGATGTGGTTGATCGCCAGAACGACCGGCCGGCCGTTTGCGAGGTTCGTGCGGATCCGGTCCAGATTCTCAATGGTGGCGATCTTCTGGATATCCTGTTGCCGGACCGCCGGGATTTTGAAGGCGCAGACGGCGTTTGCACCGAGGGTCGTGAAATGTTTGAGGGAGAGCGCGCGGATCGCTGCAGGTGATTTTTCCCCGGAAAAGGCCCTGCCGAGGTTTTCGATGGCGAGCCGCCTGTAGCCGGGGAGGAGGAGCCACATAAGACCTCCGACGGCCTGGCCGAGCAGAAAACAAACCGACAGCGGCAGGCGGCGGACAGCGCCCACCAGAGCCAGAACAATAATGTATACCAAACGATCTGCCATGTCGGAAAAGACAATTATCCCCATCACCCGCCCGCCGGAAAGCAAATCCATCCGGGCGGCCGTGGTTTACCAGATCGAGATCGTTTTCTTCGGGAAGTTGATCTCGACAATGCCCCGCTGGATGATCGGGCTTCCCAGGATTCCGTGCCCCGCAAGATAGGGGACCTCGAAGACAGCGAAGGGAAGGTTGTTGAATGTGACCCCTCCCAGCTTCATCCCGTCCACAATCCCGAGAAGTGCGGTTTCAGAGCCGATCGGTCCCCCGTCGCTGATCCTGGTTACCGCCTCTGCTTTGCGAAAATGTGATTCGATGCCATCGAGGTTGGGCAGAAGGTTGATTTGGGCGCCGGAGTCGAAGATCATGCGGCGGGTCGAGTTCCCGATGACCGTTGATAATGCCGGGGCATGAAGGAAGTGAGTGAACCCGATTACTGCGGCTGGTTTTCCTCCACCTCCTGCAGGCGGCGTGCGGCCGGTGCCCGTTCGCACGGCGATCTGCCTGTTCTTCCAGTCAAACCGGATCGCGCAGGTTTTCAGCTGTTCGTATCCAATAGCTCCGAGCAGCGGGGTGATCGCCGGGGTCTCCATGACGGAAAAATCATGCAGTTGTCCCCGGATTTCGCCGGCTTTGAGTTCCCCCCACTCAAACGAACGCACGCTTGCGCTTCCGAGGACCGGCTTTATTCCCCGCACCGTGCTCGTGAATCCGGGCAGACCGTTCCTTCTCTCAGCCTGAAAATATTTATTGTTAAGCAGCAGGCCGGAACTTCCGGTATCGACGAGAAAAAATCCGGTCCTCCGGTTGACGCGGGCTTCCACGAACATGAGCCCGTTGTTTTCGGTGAAGGGCGCCAGAAATGGCCTGGCGGCTTTCGTCTGGGGAACCTTCCAGAGAGGAACGGGATCAATGGTCCGTATTCTCAGCTCCTCATCGAGTCCAAATCGCATCATGAGCACCGACCTGGAGAAATAGAAAGCCGCCTTGACCGATGTCAGGCCTTCCTTTTTCGAGGTCGACAGCACCTGGAAATTGGTGATGGCAGAGGGAGGCCAATGCATGCCGGCCTTCAGCCCGGCGCGCGAAAGTTCATCCGTCAGCCCGTCGATACTGACAGTGTCCGACAACAGGCCAGAGATTTTTTCGACCGATCTCTGATTCAAGGCGTCCTGATACCGGGCCAGGACGGCATGGATTTCGCGTTTCCGGGAAGGCGCGTTAGGGATGCTCTGGCACCCGCTCAGGAAAAGCAGGAGAACGCCCGGGAAAATCGCCAGCTGGAAACGGGTGCAGGTTTTAAACATGCCGCTGCCATAGAACTCTGCCAACCCTCAGGTGGCAATCGCTTGTTCGTGCGAAAGTGCCGGAACTCCGTGCGTTCAGGCATCTTATTTCTTCAAATCGTGTTTTGAGGGTGTGGCAGGACATGCGGGGGTTGATCTTTTCGCGGGATCAAGCATGGTCAGCAGGATGAATGGGGGCAATTTAACGAGTGGGGCGGGCGGGAGCGGACGAGCCGATGAGCAACCGGAAATCCGGACATTTCTCAAAGCCTTTCACGCTGAATCCAGCCGAGCGCTGGTGGACCGGGAGCGCGAACTCGAACTCGCGCTTTGCTGCCTGATTTCCGGCGGGAACCTGCTGATCGAGGATGTTCCAGGCGTGGGCAAGACCACCATGGTCAAGGTGCTTGCGCGGGTGCTGGGGCTGGATTTCAAGCGTGTGCAGTTCACAAATGACCTTCTTCCTTCGGACATTCTCGGCAGCCAGGTATTCGATGCCGCCCGGCAGGTCTTCACCTTCCATCGCGGCCCGATTTTTGCCCAGATCGTGCTTGGCGACGAGCTCAACCGCGCATCCCCCCGCACGCAGAGCGCCGCGCTGCAGGCCATGGATGAACATGAGGTGACCATCGAGGGCCAGACGTATCCGCTGCCCGAGCCGTTCTTTTTTATCGGCACGCAAAACCCCCATGATCAGGCGGGCACGGCCCCGCTGCCTGAGTCCCAGATTGACCGTTTCCTTATGCGGATTGAACTCGGCACTCCGGAACGCACAACCCAGCGCAAGCTCCTCGTGCGGGATCGCGACCGGGGCGGAAGTCTGACATTCGATTTTCAGTCCCTGCAAAATCTTTCCTCCCCTGCGGACCTCGTGCGATGGCAGGGCGAAGCTGCGAAACTCCATGTCTCGGAGGCGGTTTCGGAGTATATTCTGGACTTGTGCGAAGCGGCCCGCAACCGGGGCTGGACGCTCTCCCCGCGCGCCGGGCTCGGCCTGCAGCGCGCCGCACAGTCGTTTGCCCTGCTCAAGGGGCGGGCCCATGTGCTGCCCGATGACGTTCAATCGGTGTTTCTCCCCGTGGTGACTCACCGTCTTGCCCGATTTGCGAGTGTGGCAGGGGATTCCCATGAGGCAGCTGAAATGGGCCGGTCGTTGATTTCTCAAACCACAGTCCGGTAATCGCCCTGGCCGGGGGGGACTTTATGTCCCGTAGTTCGAAACAAATCCCTTCCGTTTTGGATCGAACGGGTTTTTACTCCCCGCCCATGACCGACCCGGAGGCCTACATTGCGCTGAACATGATTCGCCAGGTCGGGCCCGTGCGGGTGAGGCGTTTGCTGGAAGCGTTCGGATCTCCGGTGAAGGTCCTGCATGCGGGGGAGCGAGAACTGCGCAGCGTCGATGGAATCGGGCAGGACGTAGCTGAATCCATCCGGTCATGGGAGAGTCAGTTGGACCTCGCGGCTGAGATGGCGCTCGTGCGGGATTTTGGGGCCAGGGTTGTCACGATGGGGTCTCCGGACTATCCGGCCCTGCTGCGCGAGATCCACGATCCGCCGATTGTTCTCTACGTCTGGGGGGAATTGAGGGACAGGGACCGCCATGCAATCGGAGTCGTCGGGACCAGAAAGCCGAGCCACTACGGCGGAGAGTGCGCGAAGAAGCTATCCTATCAGTTGGCCTCCGCAGGAGTGACGGTGGTCAGCGGTCTGGCGCGGGGTATTGATACAGCGGCTCACCAGGGGGCGCTCGCAGCGAAGGGGCGGACCATTGCGGTGATCGGGAGCGGGCTCCTCTCACTCTACCCGCCGGAAAATCTGCCGCTCGCGGAGAAAATCGCCGGATCGGGTGCCGTGGTGAGCGAGTTTTCGATGCAGGTTCAGGCGGACAGGCAAACCTTCCCGATGCGGAACCGGATTATCAGCGGTTGCTCCTTCGGACTTCTGGTTGTGGAGGCGGGAGGGCGGAGCGGATCGCTGATCAGTGCAAACCAGGCGGGAGAGCAGGGCCGCTCGATCTATGCGGTTCCGGGACGGATCGACCAGCCGAATGCCATCGGATCAAACCGGCTGATCCAGCAGGGGGCGAAGCTCATCACCTCGGCCACCGACATCCTCGATGACATGGGTTTGCTCTTTGCGGAGACCCCCTCGCTTTCGCCGGCTCCGGCACCGGAACTCGCTGGAAACGAGGCCGTTGTTTACGGGGCCGTGGGGGACGATGAGACCCATGTCGATGAGATTATTGCGAGATGCGGGTTGCCAACGCACGTGGCGTCTTCTACGTTGCTCGCCCTTGAAATGAAAAAGCTGGTGCGGCAGCGCCCCGGCAGCAGGTTCGTCAAACTCCGCTGAAAACCACCCATGTCCAAATCCCTTGTTATCGCAGAAAAGCCGAGTGTCGCCGCTGATCTGGCGAGAGTCCTGGGCAAACTTCCGAAGAAGGATGACTATTTCGAGAACGACGAGTATATCGTCACCTCTGCGATCGGGCACCTTGTCGAGCTCTGCCTTCCGGGCGAGATGGATAAAAAGCGTGGCAAGTGGAGTTTTGCCAACCTGCCGATCATTCCGGACCATTTTGAACTCAAGCCGATCGAGAAGACGCAGTCCCGGTTCAATCTTCTGAAGCGTCTGCTCAAGCGGGCGGATATCACCGACGTCATCAACGCATGCGATGCCGGCCGTGAGGGCGAACTGATCTTCCATTACCTGATGAAGCTTGCGGGGACAAAGAAGCCGACCCGGCGCCTGTGGCTCCAGAGCATGACTCCCGAAGCGATCCGGGAGGGATTTGCCGCGCTCAGGCAGGGTGAGGAGATGCTTCCTCTTGCCGAGGCCGCCGTCTGCCGGAGCGAGAGCGACTGGCTGGTCGGAATCAATGGGACCAGGGCGATGACCGCGTTCAATTCCAAAGGGGGAGGGTTTCAACTCACTCCTGTCGGGCGCGTGCAGACCCCGACACTTGCGATCCTGGCCGAGCGGGAGGAGAAGATCCGGGCATTCAAAGCCAGGCAGTATTTCGAGGTTTACGGGGATTTCGGCGTCGAGGCCGGCACCTACCGGGGGCGGTGGTTCAGCGAGGGCTTCAAAAAAGGCGGCGATGAGGATGCGCGCGCCGAACGGATCTGGGAGCGGGCCGTCGCGGAGGCGATTGTTGCAAAATGCGCTTCCAAGCCCGGGATCGTGACGGAGGAGAAGAAGCCGACCACCCAGATCGCCCCGCAGCTCTATGATCTGACCACGCTTCAACGCGAGGCGAATTCCCGTTTCGGTCTCAGCGCCAAGCGCACCCTCCAAATCGCACAGGCGCTCTACGAGAGGCACAAGGTGCTGACATATCCGAGGACCGACTCGCGATATCTTCCGGAGGACAACATCGGGAACGTGAAGGCAGCCTTCACAAAACTCGAGATCCCGGATCTTGCCGAGCATGCCCGGAAAGCGCTCGCCCAGGGCTGGGTGCGCCCGAACAAGCGGATCTTCAACAATTCAAAGGTCACCGATCACCATGCGATCATCCCCACAGGCGTCTCGACCAAAACGCTCGATGATTTCGAACTGAAGGTCTACGACATGGTTGCCCGGCGGTTTGTGGCGGCCTTTTATCCCGCCGCGCAGTTCGAGGTCACAACCCGGATCACGCGCGTTGAGGGGGAAGCCTTCAAGACCGATGGAAAAATCATCACCGATCCCGGTTGGCTGGCGGTCTACGGCAAGCAAGCGGCCGGCACTGACGACCAGAACGTCTGTGCGATCCGCAGCGGGGAGACCGCCCGCACCGAGGCCCTCGAGATCAAGGAAAACGAGACGAAGCCGCCCCCCCGCTACACCGAGGCAACGCTGCTCTCCGCGATGGAGGGTGCCGGAAAACTGGTCGACGACGAGGAACTCCGCGAGGCCATGAGCCAGCGGGGGTTGGGCACGCCCGCGACGCGGGCCCAGATTATCGAGGGTCTGATTCTCGACGGCTACCTGGTCCGCCAGGCGCGTGATCTGATCACAACCTCCAAGGGGCTTTCGCTCATCATCCTGCTCCGCGGACTCGGGGTTCAGGCTCTCACCTCCCCGGAAATGACCGGCGAGTGGGAACACAAACTCAAACGCATGGAGAGGGGGGAAATGCCCCGCCCGCAATTTATGGAAGAAATCCGCACCTTTACCAACGACATCGTCGAGAAAGCAAAAAACTTCACCGGCGACACGGTCGACGGGAATTTTGAAGCCCTCGAGGAAAAATGCCCGAAATGCGGGCACGTCGGCTACGTCGAATCCTTCAAGGCTTTTGAGTGCGGAGCAAAATGCGGGGGGATCATCTGGAAGAACATGGCCGGCCGCCAGTTCGAGCGCGAGGAAGTGCGCGCTCTGCTCCGCGACGGGGTCGTCGGTCCTCTCGAGGGCTTTCGCAGCAAGATGGGCCGCCCGTTTGCAGCGGTGGTAAAGCTCGATTCCGAGTTCAAGCAGAGTTTTGATTTCGGGGATTCGCAGGATTCCGCCCGCCAGATCGATTTCTCGGCGCTTCCCTCGATCGGCACCTGCCCCGCCTGCAAAGAGGGGACGATCCATGATACCGGAACCGCCTGGCAATGCAGCAAAACTCCCGCCTGCAAATTCCGCATGGGAAAATCGCTCTGCCAGCGGGAAATTCCCCAGGAACAGGTCGTCAAGCTCATCGAGACAGGAAAGACGGACCTCATCCCGAGATTCATCTCGAAGAAGGGGCGGCCATTTTCCGCGTTTCTCACATTTGAGAACGGGAAGGTCGGCTTCGAATTCGAAGCGCGTAAACCGGCCGTCAGGAAACCCGCCCGTGGGCGGTCCGCGGCAGCCGAGTCCCCGAAAGCCGCCTGAGCCTGCGCTGAGAGGAACGTGACCCAGGGCTACAAACGGGTTTGATTGTGACGTCGCATACGATTGGCATTCTTCGTTTGCATCTGCATGGAATGCTTTGTTAGGTTATTTACAGATGAGCCTCCAACTGCCCCTCCCTGGGAAATTTCTCCCACTTCTTGTCCTGAGTCTTTTGGCGTTGGTTACTCATCCTTGCCTGGCACAAGCCGCAGATGCTCAGGGCTCAAAAGAAAAACCCGGCATGGCCCTGGTGAAGCCCCAGGCCTGGTCCGACGAAGATCAGGCAACCGTTTTCGAGTTCCTGGCCTATGCGGACCGTTCCGGATATTACATTTTCCGGACGGCGAAATCGTCGAACTACCAAGTCGCGACATCAAAAATCGTGAAGCTGGTCGTCTATCCAGAGAGCCCGCAATTCCTCACGACAAGCGAGCAGCGGGCCAACCTGCAGAAATCCCTTGAGGAATATGCGGCGCTCGCCGCGAGGTTTCCCCCAGCCGCCAAACTGCTGGAAAAGGCTTCCGCTCCGCTGAAATCCGACGCCGCCAAATACGACAGCGGAAGCGTCAAAGAGGGCGGACAATGGATTTTGCGCAGCGCCTATTTCAAACAGAAGGCCACTGCACTTGCGAATCTGTTGCGCCCCGAGCTCGTGGCGGCACCGAGTATCAAAGACGTGGATCTGACGATGAATCAATATTATCTGGGCCTTCAGGATCTTGCAAAGTCCGAGCCGTCGGTGAATGTGATTCTCGACAGCATCCGCTCGCTCTATCAGAGCCTTGTGAGAAAAGCCGACCGGGAAGCGCTTCTGAACAAGCTGAACTCCCCGACAGTCGGATACGACGAGGCTGTGGGCCTCGTCAAACAGCTGAAGGCACTCCAGCCCGGCGAGGATGCGCGCTCGAACCTCTTCGTTCAGAGCTGGGATACCGCTCTGGCCAATGCCGGGCAATTGACCAAGCAAATAACGGATGTTCAGACCCAGTTTGAGGACGCAATGCCCGTGCCGGATGATTCCGCAAAGGTGCCTGCCATCCCCGCCGATCTTGCCTCAAGCCTCGACAAGCTTTCCGAAGCCGTCAGAAGTTTCCGGGCTGGTTCCCCCCCGCCTTCGATCCGCGTGCCCGTGCAGCTGGCAGATGCCATGGCTGCCTGCGGCGAAAAATTCCCAGGGCTTGCAAAACAGGTCCAGGCCCGGGAATACCTGGATGCCAAGTCCGTGATCGATCCGCTCAGCAACCAGGCCGACCTCATTGGCCCGAAAACTTCAAAGGTGCTCTCCAGCCTCCGGAAACGACTTGCCGCAGACATTGAAAAATACCAGGCCCTCCGGAATGAGGGGAAATTGCTTTCCGAAAATGACAAGATCGAGGACGCGCTGAAAAAATACCAGCAAGCCTTTGCGATCATCCCCTCCAAGGATGTTGCCGCACAGATTGACAGCTTGAAAAAGCAGTAGGCAGTCTCATCTCATAATCTACCGCTGCCTGTGGAATTGCCTGTCCAGTGCCGGATTTCGACCGATGTGCGCGTGATGTATTTCGACACGGATGCGGGCGGGGTAGTCCACAACATCGTCTACCTCCGGTTTATTGAAACCGCCAGAACCCTGCTCGCCATCCAGATGGGCATGAGCTTTCAGGAGATCGAACGCACGGGGATCCACCCGGTCGTGACGCGCACGGAGATCGATTACAAGCGCCCTGCCAGGCTGGGGGAAGAGATTCGCGTCGATGGCCGCGTGGTGGAGTGGAGCGGCATCCGGTTCTGGTTGGAGTTCGAGGTGGTGCGACCAGCCGACGGGGCGCTCCTCGTAAAGTGCCGGCAGGCGCTTGCTCTGGTGCAGATGCCGGAAGGACGGCCGGTCCGCCTCCCTCCGGGTTTCCCGGCATCCCTCTCACTGGGCGGATAGCCGGTCAAAAGATGGAGGGGGATATTGGACCGCGATGCCCCAAGCGGTGATTTCCCGTTTCACATTTTGCGGCGAAGCGGCCAGAGTGTGGGCTTCCATGGACACGGAAGCGTTTTATCTCATCAACCATTCCTGGGCGCACCCGGCCCTCGACACGCTGATGGCTGCGGCATCCAGCTGGGACTTCTGGTGGCCATTCATGGTTTTGGGAGGCGTGGCGGTTCTGGTGTTCGGCGGATTCCGGGCGAGGGCGATGCTGTTGGCGATCGGATTGTCGATCGGCATCACGGATGCACTGGTCGTGGATTCCTTGAAGTCTCTGGTCGGCCGTCCCCGTCCGCATGAAGTTCTTGTGGGGGCCCGCACCTTGGATTTGTCCAAGGCCAAGCCAAGGTTCCTAGCACTCGGGAAGCCGCTCAAAGTGGAGTATTCCCATCCCGGAATCCGGCCGTCGCAAGGGAACTCGTTTCCATCCGGGCATGCATCGAATAATTTTGCTCTGGCAACAGTGGTCGCGATTTTTTACCGGCGCTGGGGCTGGCTGGCATTTCTTCCGGCGACTGTTGTTTCATATAGCCGGATCTATGTGGGTTCGCACTGGCCGGCGGATGTGATCGTCTCGTGTTTTTTGGGAGCCGGAATTTCGCTTTTTGTCGTGGCAGCCCTTGATGCGCTCTGGCGGAGATGGGGAGGGCGCTGGTTTCCAACCTGCCATTCACGGCATCCCGCACTACTTGCCCGATGAAACCGAAACTGCTGATTCCGATTCTTCTCCTCCTGACCGTTGTCCGGGCGGCCTGGGTCTTGAACCACGAGATATTGCCTTCCGAGGCTTACTATTGGATGTGCTCCCATCGTCTTGCCGCCGGCTATTTTGATGGTCCCGCCGGCACGGCTTTTCTGGTGAGGGCATTCGGCGGGAATTTCGAGCTGGCGCGGGTTTTCTGGCCGGTTCTCGGATTTTTCTGCAGTTGCTGCGCGTGGCTTTTTGTGCGCCGGATCTACGATGTTTCCACCGCCGGGTGGTGTGTGATTTTGCTCAATCTGCTGCCGGTCTTCAATCTTGCCGCGACCGGTGTCGGCCCCCTGATGCCCGCGCTGGTTTCTGTGCTGGCCGGGCTTGTGTTTGCGCGCGCGGCGTGGGATGGCAGGCGATGGGCATGGCTCGGGGCCGGCATGTTTTTTTCCGTGGCCCTTCTCTTCTCGTATGAGGCTGTCTTGATCCCTGCAGGGCTTGTGCTCTGTGCGCTTTTCAACATCCGGCACCGCACGCCGGCGGATCTCTTCGGCTTTGTGGTGATTACCATGCTTTGCGTGGCAGCGCTGGTTCCGGCTCTTTACTGGAACGCTTCGCTCGATTGGATTCCCATTGCTGGCGGGACATGGCGGACAGCCTGGGAATTCCGGCTGAGCCCGTTTCTTGAAAGCCTCGGAGATTTTGCGATGGCCTTTTCGGTTCCAGTGGTTGCCACTTTCCTGATCGGCCTGGCCGTTCTGCTCCAGGATGCGCGGCGGCACGGACGGGCCGCCTTTGTCGTTGCGGCCTGCGCAGCAGCGTGGGTCTGGGTCATCTACGTCCTGCTCCGGGGCGGAAATGCCGTTCCGGCGGGTCTGTTCGGGGCTGTTGCGCTTGCGGCCTTCGTGATTTCCATGCTTCAGAAATCCCGGTTCGCGCTTCCGCTTGGCACCTTCATTTTGCTCATCGCATTCTTCTCAAGCGCGTATTCGCTCCGCGAAGCCGGGCTGGTCTCCTGGAAGTCGGTGGCAGGTGAGCTCCATGCTGCAGCCAGGGATCTGCCGGCTGCGGAGGGTGACGGGTTCTTCATTGCTGAGGATGCGAACCAGGCCGCCGTCCTTGGATGCTATTTCCCGGATGGAGGGAAATATCCCCCGGTCTTTGTTCCGGAATCTCCCGACATATCCAACCAGTTCGGGGTATGGCCATCCTACGGGGATTTTGTGGAGAGCGAAGTTGTTACCGACGAGTATTTCAAGGAGCAGAAGGGCGTGAATCCCTTCCTCGGACGGAACGCGATTTATCTTGGCCAGGAGCTTCCGCAGACGGTCAAAGCGGCCTTTGAAGACGTCCAACCGTATCGAAGGATTGCCCTTCCCGACGGGCGGAACCTCACGATCTATTTCTGTCTGGGCTATCAGACCCTGCCGCTCTGACGAAACGGCGAAGTGCCGTTCTCCGGTTGTGCGGTCAGGAGGGGGATGGGTTCTCGGAGGAGGGCCTGTCCCAGAAGTAGCGCTTGAGGAGAACCTTCATTGTTGCCGTGAGAGGCACCGCCAACAAGGCGCCAAGCAGACCGCCGAGAACAAGGCTCCACGCGAGGACCGAGGTGATCACTGTCAGCGGATGCAGGCCGACCGAATCCCCCACAATCTTTGGTGAGATGAAAAATCCGGTCAGGTTGTTGGAAATGATGAAAATAATGAGCACCGCGAGCGGGTGTCCCCAATCACCAAACTGCGCCAGCGCAATGAGGATGGCGACGCCGCAACTCATGATCGAACCGGCGTAGGGGATGATGCCGAGGACGGCCACCATCAAGCCGATCAGGAGACCGAATTCCAACCTCATGATGAGCAGCGCCACGGCAATAAAGGCACCTTCGATGATGCTGACCAGGAGCTGACCGCGAAAGAAGCTGATGAGGTAGGAGTTGATCTCGCTGACGAGAGAAACGATCTCAATTTTCAACGGGGAGGCCCGCATCGGCAGATACTGGCTCCACTTGTCCGCAATGGCCGGGCTTTCCTTCAAAAAGAAGAACAGGAAGATCGGAACGAGGATCATGCTCAGAAGAAACCCGAATACGCCGAGAAATCCGCCCACGCTTCGCTGGAGAAATTTCCCCGATTCCACCGCGAGATCCGGAACCTTCTGCTGAAGCCAAGATCCGGCCTCCCCGATGGTTTTCGAGGCGAACGCGCTGAACTGATCCTGGGATTGCGCCGGATCATTCGGGCCTTTGAACAGCGGATTCTCCGAGAGAGCGTGAAGCCGGTCGATCAGGGAAAGCACCTTCGCCTGCGCCTTCGTTGAATAGTCCGGAAAGTTCTTAAGGAAAGAGTTCCCCTGGCGGTAGCCTGCAGGCAGGACCCAGATCAGGATCCCGGCAAAGATCGCCGCCGCCGCAAGGTAAACGACCACGATGCTCAGGGTCCGCGAAATCCTGAAGCGCATCAGCCACTGCACAACCGGCTCGAGCAGGAAGGCCAGAATCGCCGCGATGGCCACCGGAATGAGAACCGGCTGAAGAAACGAAATCGCCTGGATCACCAGGCTGCCGACAAGGTAGACGATATACCCGATCGCATAGGCGGAGACCGCCGTGAGCGCGGCCCAAAGAAGCTTTTTTTGAAACGGGGTCGGATGCATGAACGATTACTCAGTAGTCGCCGGAGCAAGGATCAGCAATCCATTTCGATCGCGGGCGCTCTTTCCGGGGTTCGAGGTTCAGGCTTGAGGTTTTGCTCAGGGAGAACGGGCGTCCCGCGTGTTTGGAGACTGACTTACGCTTGAAAACGCCTTGAGCCATTCACAGGCGGGACGCCTGTTGCTCCCTGAATCAAGGAGACCCTGCGTAGATTTGAATACGTTTGCCCTGAACCTGAACGGAAATCCAAGGGGCTATACCTCCGGTGGATTAGGCATCCCGGGAGCCCGATCAGAGCAGAAGATTTTGAGCGGGGTGCAAATCTGCGGCGGGTTGTTGTTGCAGGATTTCGAGGAGTTCCTGTTCGGACAGAACCCGCACACCGAGTTCCCTGGCCTTGTCGAGTTTGGTTCCGGAATTTTCGCCAGCGAGGAGGTAATCCGTATTTTTGCTGACCGCGCCGGTCACATTGCCGCCGGCATCACGGATGAGTGTCGCTGCTTCGTCGCGTTTGAGCGTGGGCAGGGTTCCAGTCAGGACGAATGTCTTTCCTTCGAAAACCTGCGATGCGTTCACATCTCCGGAACCGCCTCCCTTCTGTTTTCCTTGGGGATCGAGCCCCAGATCCTGCATTCGTGCGAGGGTTTTCCGACCATGTTCGCTGGCTGCCCAATCCACAATTGCTTTGGCGGTAACCGGGCCGACCAGTGTGAGCGCCTTCCAAGATTGCGCATTTTTCCGGGCGAATCCCGCCTGCACGAGCCTGTCTCCGATCGGATTTCCAAGGTCCTTGGCTTCGTTCTGCCTTTGTTTCCGGATGGTCTTTTCTTCCTCGGGGAGCGCTTTTTCTCCAGGCCCGACTTTGTTTTGGTCAAAGATCTGCCTGAGTTCACCGAGCCTCGCAACGTCGGCAAGCAATTGCGATGAGGCAAGAGCCGGAAGGTTGGGGAAGAAACCGGCAAGGTCGATCGCCGTCTGCTCGCCCACATCCGAGATGGCCAGGGCTTGAATCCATCTGTGGAGTGGCATGCTGCGCGAGCGTTCCAGAGCCTCGATAACCTTGGCAGCATTTTTTGGCCCGAAAACGCGAGGGGCTTCCGCTGTTCCTAGATTGAGCGCGGCGAGTTGGTCCGTTGTGAGGTCGAAGAGGTCGAGTGGTTCCTTGATGAGTCCGCGTTCAACGAGTTTTTCCGCGACGATTCCGCCGAGGGACTCGATATCGAGGGCTTTGCGGGCGGCGAGATATTCGAGGCGGCGGGTCAATTGGGCCGGGCAGCCGGCGACATTCTGGCAGCGCCAGGCGGCTTCTTCCTTGCCGCCACCGGAGACCAGCTCTTTCGCGATCTCCCCGCCGCATGCCGGGCACTTCCCGCCGGTGAAGGCCAGAAAGTCAAATGTGATCGCGTCCTCCGGTCGCTTGGATTTCACAGGTTCAAGGACTTCGGGGATAACCATTCCGGCTTTTCGGACGACCACGGTGTCGCCTATGCGAATGTCCTTTCGCTGAATCTCGGCTTCATTGTGAAGAGTCGCCCGGGCAACGGTTGACCCTTGGATTGAGACGGGATCGAGTTCTGCCACCGGCGTGAGCACGCCGGTGCGTCCGACCTGGATGGTGATGTTCCGGAGGACAGTTTCCGCCGGGGTGATCCACGGGATCGGCTTGTGCACGATCGCGTAGCCCGGCGAACGGGTTTTTGCCGGGATGCGTGCCGAGTCTGCAACGCTGTTCACCTTGAGGACGATGCCGTCAATTTCATACGGCAGTTGAGTGCGCAGGTCGCGCTGCTCATCGTATCCGCAAACGACCTCCTCCCGGTAGCAGCGGAGAACTTCCTCGATGTCCTTGCAGGCCCACCAGCGCTGTTGGGTTGGCAGGCCAAACGACTTCAGGGCCTCGAGCAATAAGGAGTGTGTTTCGAATCTGATGCCATCGCAGGCGCCAAC